>JBFHGX010000054.1:0-22455 GCA_041582875.1 Bacteroidales bacterium
GCCGCAAAAAAACTTCTTTAAACAAATGGACTGAAAGTTGATCAGTGAGCACTAGTGTGGATGCTATGGCAAATAAAATGGCAATTGAAAATTGCCTATACCTCTTGATAATCAGATAGAGGAGTACCAAATAGAGCGGTAACCAAGTGAGTTTGCCCGAGGCGAATATCATAACCTGATCGAATACAATGTTGTAGTGCCCATTGATCCACAGTAAGATTTGCTCGTCAAAATGTTGAAGCGTTTCCATCATATGTATTGGATTACAGGCTTAGGGCTTTCTTCTTCATTTCGTAATAGGTCGGATTATAGGGGTCACGTTTGGTAAGTATATCCAAAAACTCAAGTGCTTTTTTACCTTTTCCTTTTTCCAAATAACGCTGGGCCTTTTTTAAATAGTAATCGTCGTCGTTGCAAACATAACCTGGATTTTCACCAATGCAAACAAGTAAAGCGATATCTTTGGCTGTTTGGGTTCCCTCTGTTCTGAATTGAATAGAAATATCCATTTTGGTATATTTTGTATCTGTACAATTATTCCATTTTCCTTCAGTGGCGAGTACAAAATTCGAAATCATATCGTCGACACCATAGCCCAGAGGGTTTTTCATTTTAACTTCAGAAACGGTTCCGTCGCAATCAACCGTTAACGATAAAATAGTGATTCCCATAATACAATTGGTGCGTGCTACTTCAGGATAAGTAACGGTTTTTGTAAATAGTTTTTCAAAGTTGTAATAGCCGCCTTTAAACCTATAGTTAAGGATGTTGATGAGGTTGTCTTTTCTTGCCTGCGATATTGAAATGGTATCCTGTGCCCTAGAAAAAATAGGAATAGTTATGGCTAGCACAAGTGTCCAAATGATTTTTTTCATAGAATAAATTTTGGTAAAATTAGACATTTTGATTTTTAAAGCCTAAAATTGATGCCTGTTTTGAGCAATTAGTTTTTATTTGCTGCTTCTGGTCTCAAGCAATTGACGAACGTCCTCCAATAATTTTTTTGTTTTCTTCAAGGTCCCAATTACTTCCAGTTTTTCGAGGGAGCCTTCTTTTTTTTTTCGGTCTAAATACTCCTGAGCCCCTTTAATGGTTAATCCTTTCTCCTTTAAAAGATGCACAATTAGCTGAGCATGTACCAAGTCTTTTTGACTATAATAACGGGTACTTTTGGCATTTTTTCGGGGACGAAAAAAGTCAAACTCTTGTTCCCAATACCTTAGTTGAGATGGAGTAACCTCCAGCATATTGGCCATTTCACCTATTTTGAAGAATAGTTTTTCAGACATGAAATTAATCTAAGGTTTGGTTCGAGTATTTCGATTGATCGAGTATTTTTCCAAATTCGTCCGGTGAAAGGTCGTTGAAGAAATAGTAAATAGGATTGACCGTTCTTCCGTTTTTTCGTACTTCGTAATGAAGGTGGGGAGCGGTCGATTTTCCTGTATTACCTACTGTTCCAATAATTTGTCCACGTTTGATTGTTTCCCCACGTTTTACTTTAATGTCCTTGATATGGGCGTAAAACGTTTGATAACCAAAGCCATGTTCAATGGTGATGGTGTTTCCATAACCTCTGGGTGATTTACTGGTTTTAACTACCTTCCCTGATCCGCTGGCGTAGATGGGAGTTCCTTGTGGGGCGCTAAAATCAACTCCTGAGTGGAATTTATTAATCTTATAAATAGGGTCGATACGGTATCCATAATAGGAGGAAAGTCGTTTTAATTCG
This sequence comes from Bacteroidales bacterium, assembly GCA_041582875.1. Taxonomy (GTDB): domain Bacteria; phylum Bacteroidota; class Bacteroidia; order Bacteroidales; family F082; genus UBA6244. The sequence goes on from JBFHGX010000054.1 coordinate 1,733, forward strand.
GTGTTATTCACTGGTTGAATTGCCGGAATGCTGGCAAGCATCATTTCCTTGTTTCGGGCCATTTCGTAAACTTCATCAAATGATTTTGATTGAACATACATTTGACTAGCCAACTGGTCAAGTTTTTTTGCTGTACTCACCAATAATTCTGAATTGCTATAACCTTCCAGGTGATCGTATCGATCAACTCCACCATAACCTGCCTGACGAACTGATTTTGGGATGGGCTCAGCCTCAAAAATAATGCGGTAAATATTGTCATCGCGGTCGCTCATTTCGTCCATGAGTACCTGAAATTTGTCCAAACGGTTGTTCATGATGTTGTATTCCAGTTTTAACTGTTCCAACTCAACCTTTTGCATTCTTTCCCTAGGAGTCTCAAAAAAGGTATAGGCTACAATAATTAATCCAGCGGCGAGGGCCAGCGTGGTCATTAGAAAAAGAATTGTATTGGCAAATTTCTGACCTCCTGATTTCCTAACTTCCTCGTAAGCAAGTGATTTAGGGTTGAATATGTATTTGGTTTTGGCCATATAACTTTTTTATCAAGATGCGAAATTAATAAAATAGGCTACATTTGCAATCTTAAATTATATTAAATTTCAACAATCACTTGTTAATCAGTTTGCTATGAAGTCCTCTGAAATTAGAAAGGCTTTTCTCGATTTTTTTGAGCAGAAACAGCACCAAATAGTTCCATCCGCACCCATGGTGGTGAAAAACGATCCAACACTCATGTTTACCAATGCGGGCATGAATCAGTTTAAAGATATTTTCCTGGGAAATTCTCCCACCCGTTATGCACGCATCGCCGACTCTCAAAAGTGTTTGCGCGTAAGTGGAAAACATAATGATTTGGAGGAGGTTGGACACGACACCTACCACCATACCATGTTCGAAATGCTGGGCAATTGGTCTTTTGGAGGAAATCAAGGTGCTTATTTTAAAAGGGAAGCCATTGATTGGGCATGGGAGTTCTTGACGGACGTGCTTAGAGTTAGCAAAGAAAACTTATATGTAACTGTTTTTGAAGGTGATTCCGAAGATGGTCTTTCGATGGATCAGGAAGCTTATGATTTTTGGAAAGAGCTAATTGCAGAAGATCACATCCTCTTGGGGTCGAAAAAGGATAATTTTTGGGAAATGGGAGATACAGGTCCCTGTGGTCCTTGTTCTGAAATACATGTAGATATTCGTCCTGCCGAAGAGAAACTGAAAATATCAGGTAAGGATTTGGTAAATAACGATCACCCTGAAGTGATTGAGATTTGGAATTTAGTATTTATCGAATTTAACCGATTGACATCTGGAAAGCTAGAGCCTTTGGCAGCCAAGCATGTGGATACTGGCATGGGTTTCGAGCGGCTTTCTATGGTGATTCAAGGAGTTCGTTCCAACTACGATACCGATGTTTTTACTCCGTTGATTAATCATGTTGCCGGCATGGCAGGATTAAAATATGGCGTTGATAAGGAAAAAAATATTGCCATGCGGGTTATTTCTGATCATATCCGGGCGGTTTCTTTTGCCATCGCTGATGGTCAATTACCTTCAAATACAGGAGCCGGATATGTGATTCGCCGAATCTTGCGTCGCGCTGTCCGATATGGATACACATTCCTTGGCTTCGAAGAGGCTTTTTTGTTTCAACTGATGCCTGTATTGGCTGAGCAAATGGGAGCGTTTTTTCCTGAACTGGTCTCACAGCAAGAGTTCATCATTCAGGTAATCAAGGAAGAAGAACAATCGTTTTTACGTACGTTGGCTCAAGGAATCAGAAAATTCGAACAGTATGTGGAACAACATCCTGAAAATAAAACCATTGAAGGAAACTTCGCTTTTGAATTATTTGATACGTTTGGTTTTCCGGTAGACCTCACGCAACTAATTGCCCGTGAAAAAGGTTACAAGGTTGATATGGTGGGTTTTGCCAAAGGACTGAATGAGCAAAAACTACGTTCTCGTAATGCTGCTTCTGTGGAAACAGGTGATTGGATTGAAATGGATCAAGCAGCAGTTTCTGAAGGGTTTATCGGCTATCATCAGTTGAGTGCTGAAGTGCGCATTCTCAAGTATAGAAAAGTTATTTCCAAGAAAAAAACCAACTATGAAGTTGTCTTAAGCCGTACTCCTTTTTATGCCGAATCAGGCGGTCAGGTGGGCGATAAAGGATTGCTGGTTTCTGGAAGTGAGTCGTTGAAAGTTATTGATACCAAAAAGGAAAATAATCTGATAGTTCATTATGTGAATGAGTTGCCTAAACAACCTGAAAGTATCTTTCAAGCCATAGTCGATAAGGAAAGTCGTCAACAAACGGCTGTAAATCATAGTGCTACTCACTTGATGCATGCTGCATTACGTCAGGTTTTAGGTTCACATGTGGAGCAAAAAGGATCGATGGTGGATGCCGATCGATTGCGGTTTGATTTTGCACATTTTTCCAAGATGACTGTTGAGGAGATTGCTCAAACTGAATATCTTGTGAATGAAAAAATCCGTGAAAACGTGTCCGGGACGGTTCATGAAAATGTGCCCATGACTGAAGCTTTGGAGATGGGTGCCACGGCCTTGTTTGGCGAGAAATATGGCGAATCGGTTCGGGTAGTGGAGTTTGATCCTGATTTTTCTGTTGAATTGTGTGGCGGGACACATGCTTCTGCAACAGGCAATATTGGTTTGTTTAAAATTGTTTCCGAAAGCGGAATTGCAGCTGGGGTTCGTCGCATTGAGGCGGTTACTGGAGCCAAAGCAATTCGTTTTGTTGATGACCAAATCGAGGAGTTGAATACCATTAGAGGTATGTTTAAAAATCAGCTCAATACGCCTCATGCAGTAACTCAGTTACTTGAAAAGAATACTCATTTGCAGAAGGAAATAGAAATACTTCAGCAAGAGAAAGCTGCCCAATTGGCCAACAATATGTTTGCCGATGCCATTGACGTAAATGGAAAGCGGTTGGTCAAAGCAAATCTTACAATGGATGTAAATCAGGCCAAACTTTTAGCGCAAAAATTACGTGCTATGGACAACAATGTGGTGGTGGCTTTGACTATTGTTATACAAGGTAAAGTGAACTTGATTGTTGCGGCCTCCGATGAACTAATCAGCCAAAAACAATTCAATGCTGCAGATGCCATAAAAAAAGTAGCTTCACTCATTAAAGGTGGTGGGGGAGGTCAACCTACTTTGGCCACAGCCGGAGGTAAGGATATTACCCAATTAGCTGCCGTTTTTTCGGCCGTTACAGACATGCTAAAGTAGTCATCTGACTTTTTTAGGGCGTATTCATTTTTATTTTAAGGTCTTGCATTAATTCTGTGTCTGGAAATCCAGGTTCGAATTTTCTGATTGTTTCAGATCCCCATGTCCGTAAAGGGCATGCTTTCAATGGAATAGAAATTTGACCTTATAAGTGATGATGCTGTTAATAACCTTTTTAATAAAAAATTGAACAATAGGCCTAGTCCGATGAAATTTTTATAAATTTACGCGTTAAGCTTGATTTGATTACTAACCTGATACTACATGCATAAAGAACAGATTAAAAGCTTCTTTTTTTTACTTTTTGTTGGCCTGTTTTGTATGGGTAGTTTAACTGCTTTTTCACAAAATGATTGCCCTCCTGAGGGTGACGCAGAATTAATTAATTTTAGTTCATTAAGTCCGGTACAATCTGAAATTACTGAGGTAACCGGGTGGGCGTTGCAAGACAATGGTCGTTGGCTTTCTGCCCGAAACAGGGTGCCGTATACAGATGAGCGAACCAACAAAAGTACAGGACTTGAGCGAAAATTAGGCCAGGACAATATCATAGCCCTTCAATTGCGAAAAGTAATGATTGGCAATGAACAATACAATGTTTTGGTAAAAAAATACCATGATGGTGAATATGAATTTCCCATTCTGAAAGAGGGATGGAGAGGGTTTAAATCGCTTGATTTCTACGTTTTTAGAAGCACCAAACTTGCAGAAATTCTTCCCGAAGAAATACCTTTTAATCAGGAATATGCTGTAAACCTTAATGTATATGCTCGGGGTACGCTCAAGGATTATGAGGGTAGGAATGAAGATGACGAAATTGTTCGAACCATTCAAAGTGTTGAACGTGGAGAAGTAGTAAATGATTGGAATATCGTGTTTGCCGTTTTCCCTATCAAGAATGGCGATCAGGAAGTGGTTCGTTTTAAGTTGATTAAGTCGTTTCGTAAAAAGCAACTGGTTAGCTATTATGCAGCTCCTGAAAATTGGGATAAGAACTTTGATATGACTTTTTATGAAGTGAAATTCTTCCGGTTTAAGGCCTTTATTCGTGATGCAGAAGAGTTTGTTTTGGATGTTTCTAACCCAAATAACCCGATGGCAGAAAAAGATGCCTACACCAACAACTTTAATTGGGGAATATTGAAATACCAGATGGGGGATTATCCTGCTGCAATTGAATACTTTAATGCAGCATTGGAAGAAAATCCAAATACCCAGGACTTTTTAATTTATTCGTTCCGTGGCAATGCCCGAAGTAAAATGCGTCTGTATGGTGATGCTATTGATGATTTTGATAAGGCCCTGGATTTTCAGCCTGAAGATATTATGGATTACTCCAATTGGGTAAAAAATTATTTTAACAGAGGCGTGGCCAAATACTATATGAATGACATGGCTGGAGCTTGTAAAGATTGGAACAAGGCCCTTGAACTTGGCTTTGGTCCCGCCCATGATTATTTAATGAATTATTGCCAATAAACACTAGTTGCCGTACTGCCATGACAAGACTGACAGCTCCATTTTTCTTCTTCCTCTTTTTATTCTGCTCGGCTAATTTGTCAGGTCAGTCGGGTTCTATGTATGGTTCATCAGGCACAGGCGAGCGCGATTGGCAATTTAATTATCACATTGGGTTTGCTCAGTTTTATGGCGATGCCAGTAATAATAGCTTTTTTACAAAACTCTCCGGAGAAAGTGCTTTTGGAACAGGATTTAATGTTAGGAAATTTCTATCCCCCTCTGTGGCGGTTGGTGCAGGTCTGTTATACTCGGGGGTGAAAAGTCATAAAGTAAAGAGCGCCACAGGTGCGATTGTTGATTTTAATCTCACAGGTAATTACTACGATTTTGGAGTACATCTGTATACCGATTTGAGCAATGTGTTTTTTGGTTCTGCCGATCGTTTGTTTAATCTTTATGGAACTATCGGTATTGGGTATGCAGGATGGACAACGGAGCTGGCAGATAATTTGGCAGGAACTATTGTGTATAGTGGTGATGTTGTAAATGGTATTACTACCAAGAAATCAGGAGCTGTGGTACCAATTGCGTTAGGGGTCAATTATAAAGTAGGACCCAGCTGGAGCATTAATTTTGAATCCAATTTCCGAACGGTGCTCAACGATGATGTAGACGTCTGGGCCGGTGGATTTCAGTTCGATCAGTTGTTGTATACGCACATTGGCATTTCTTATTTTATTAATTCCGGAAATGCACGGAAACAAAAAGTGCAAAAAGTGCGTGGTGAGCGTCCCATGGATTGTAACAAGCCTGCACAGAAATCTGTGGAATTAGATCATATTCCTTTGTATGATTATAAAAAGCAACCTGCTAAACCAGGAGGTAATTCGGGTGGAAGTAATGTAGCACCTATGGTTATCGATCAGCCCATACAACCTGTGCAAACTTACACACAAGGCATTATTTATCGTGTTCAGGTTTTGGCCAAATCACAAGCTTTACCTTCGGTTTCCTATATCAAGACCCAACTGGGACTTTCAGATGATGTTTACGAGAATTTCCAGGACGGTGTTTATCGCTATTCGGTGGGTAGTTTTGCTGACTATCAATCAGCTTTGGCATACGCACAAGAGCTGAAACGGCGTGGAATTCATGATGCATTTGTGGTAGTATATCAAAACAACAAAAGAATTAAACTTTCAGATAATCTGAAAAAGTAGTTTTTCAGCTACTCAAAATGAAAGGGATCTGATAAATATTTTATTTCTTTTTCTGTAACTGTCATCAGCCGGTATCGATGTCCTTTTCCCACATTCCTGAATGAAATATTTTTGGTTGAGTCTGTTTGACACCAATCAATGGCTTTCCATTCTTTATCATTAAAAACCGCCAAATAAACGAATTTATGATCATTTATAATGTCGGTGAAGAGAAGATCTCCCACTTTTAAATATTCATCGGTTACATCTGTATAGTCATAATGACCGATGAAAGCAGGCGTGTGATCAGTTTGGTCTTTTTTCGAATACATACTGCTTTCGATTTTGTTAAATGAACGCCGAAAAACTTTTGGTGTAATTTTTTCCGGAAAGGGAAGCGGTATCTCTTTCGGAGGTAGGTTTTTCCAGCAGCCATCAGGGAGTAGTGCAGATGCGACGAATATGCCTCCGGTGGTGTCGGAATAGAGGGGACAATAATCAATGCTGGAAGGAATTCCCATGCTTCTTAAGGCATATACCTTGTAGATGGCAATGTCGAGACTACTTCCCGTTCTTGATCGTTCCAATTCATCAATGTTTTGTGGATTTGCTTCTCGATCAAATCGGGGATCATAAGTTAATTCATTGTTTATACGGGTATCTATCACTTTGATAGCGTTAAAAGATGAGGCAGTAGGTGGGATTTTATCTTTAAAGATTTGAATAAAATGTTTTCTAAAATGCACAATGGGTTCATTGGCTGCCCGATAGGGCAAGATCCATTTTTTAAAAACATCGAAAGGATATTCTTGTGACCATTTTGAATCTTGCCAAATTTCAAAGGCACTTTCAACATTTAAAGTCAGGTATTGTGCGTTAACCTGATTCAGATCAACATGAAAGGAGTCTGCCCGGTAGTTAACGGTTCCATTTGCATGTGATATACTATCCAAGTGCTGTTTTATAGCGTTCTCAGAGGTAAATGAAAGCGGGTTTAAATGGACGGAATGTCCTTGTGAATCTGCTAAAGAAACATAAATAGAATATTGCTGGGGCAGATTACTGATAAGGAAATATACCGATTCAAGTTGAATGGAATCTTTCGGAGCAGCATAGGTGAGAATCGCCTTCATGAGTTCTGGACGGTTTAAGTGGGCCAGATTCAGCGCTTTTTGAACACCAACAGGTAAACCGGGATCTTTTGACTTAAGACAGCCGGTTACTAAAAACAGGAAAACTCCCACCATGATGGGAAGTACTCCTTGAAATACGATAAATGTTTTTTGTTTGGGCATGGTAGTGCTAAGATAATAAATTGTTGGGGTCGTGAACAATTTATTCTTTTTTTCCTTTAGCAGATTGGTTCAGCACCTGCCTGGGATTTTGCGAATAGTTTAAATGTCCTTGACAGATTCAGCGGGTAGCCAACCGATGCTTCCATCTGGAATTCTGATTTCAATCCATCCGGATACGTGATCCAAAATCCGAACTTTTGTGCCTTCATGAATCACAAATAAATCGACTGCTCCTTTGGTTGGTGAGCTTTTAACTGTGATGGACGGAGTAAAAACAATAGCTTCTTTGTGTTCTTTTGAGTAGTAATACTTTTGTGATGCCAATCCAAAGCTTGCTACAGTAAAAAACAGAAAAAATAGCCCAAGATAAAAGGCGATCTTTTTATTGCCTCTTGCAGTTGTGAGGAAAAACCAGGTAATCATGGTCAAAAGCAAAGCAAGTAAGGCTAAAGCAATGATGGTCCATGTGTCGGCATTGAACATGTTGTAAAAGTAGTTCCACCAATCTTTGAAAAACAAATCGGGTACGCGTTCCATTTTATCGACAATCATGCTGTTAGCTACATCCAAATTGTATTGTATGTTTTCATCTGACGGATTTAGTTTTTTAGCTTTTTCATAATATAAAATGGCAGCAGGAATATTGCTGTTTTTATAATAGGCATTCCCCATGTTGTAGTAGAGTTGTGAGGAATGAATGTCTTGGGATGCTACTTGCTGATAGACCAACAAAGCAGAGTCGTATAGGCCTTGATTGTAGGCTCGGTTACCAATGGCCATCAGCGAATCGGGACTGTAGGCAAATCCTGAAATGGCCATAAATTGCAGGAGAAAAACCAAGGTGATTTGAATTCTTTTTTTCATGGTTTTACTATTTTAATGCTTTTTCAGCTTGGGTGATAGCCGAAATTGCTTCATTGTAAATTGATTCCATTTTATCGCGGGCATCTCCTGGAGCAAATCGTGCAAACTCAATATTGTTCAAGGTTTGTGTAAAATTATTGGTGATGCTCTCTTCAACGGATTTGCTAAGTAAAGTTTCTCTTACTGATTCTATGGAGAGTTCAGATTTGCTGATACCAAATTTATCGGCTATATATCCCCAGATGGCTTGTGCAATTTCATCGTAGAAGCCTTTGTCGTTTCCGCTTTGTTTAAATTTTTCGGCTTTCTGTAATCGCGTTCGGGCCACCTTATTGGCCTTGCGGTTTTTAACTTTTGAGATGTTTGATTGCTGTTTCTCGCGTTGTTTCCAAACGATGATAAATAAAACGGGAATCAGTATAATCAACAGTAAAATAAACATAAAGAGAGTTGATCCGAAGAGGTATTCATCTACGGCTTTTAGTTCTTCGGGCTCTATTTTAATGTGTCGTATGTCTTTACCTATAAAACGGATATCCTCTTGAGAGGTCGCGCTGTAGGTGATGTTGCTGCCATTTCCAGTGCCTTTTTCTACTGCAATGGGATAAGCTTCGGAGGCAAAGTGCTCATAGGATTTAGTCTTTGGGTTAAAAAAACTAAAGGAAACGGGATTGATGGTGAAATTACCAGGGTTTCTTGGAATGGCCAGGTACTCGAACTTTTTTCTTCCGGTAAGTCCTAACGGAGAGGTATTTACCTTGGTGGTAATCTTAGGGTCGAAACTCTCAAAGTCAACAGGGAATTTTACCTCAGGTAAGGTGAGTAAATCAATATTTCCTTTTCCCGAAATTTCAATGGTCAGATTGAGTGCATCATTGGCAGAAAGTTGGGTCCTGTCGATGGTGCTTGTGAATTGAAAATCTCCAACTGCTCCGGTAAAATCATCTGGTTTTCCTTGTTGAGGCAGTGGTTGAACGTTTATGGTGATGGGTTTCGATTTCAGCTTGGCGGTCACATTTTTAACGTTTCTGTTAAAAAATGGATCGTTGAAAAAGCTTTCAAATGGGTCGTTGCTTCTGCGCGAATTGCTTTGAACCCTGAGCTGTACATTACAAGTGGCTTCGAAAGCATCAATTTCCAATGTACCTGTTTTTTGAGGGAAAAGAGCAACCTTGTTAATCTCAGCTGTAACGTATTCTTCTCCATTAATAATTTCGGTGGATTGTTTATACTGATTGTTGTCATCCATCAGCGATTTAGACCAAAAACCATTAAAAGACGAGAGTTTATCGATGGTGAGGTTTGAAACCGGAACTTTGGTGTAGATTCGATAGGTGACAATGACTTGCTCGCCAAGATAGGGATTTGAGTTACTTACAGAGGAAGTAACATACACATCATCATCCTGTAAAATACCTGCGTTATCCTGATTCTGTGACTGACCATTGTTTGAGCGTGTGGCTGCATTTCCTGCATTGGCATCGGCAACTACCTTTATCGATAATGAATTCGATTCGTAGGTTTTCCCCTCAACAGTAATGGTGGCCGGACCTACGGTAACTTCTCCTTTGTTGCCTGCTTGAACAACATAGGTGTAGCTCACCGAAAAATTTCTATTCATTCGTCCGTTGACGTACTGAATATTGGAGCTAGTTGAGGTACTTGGCCCCGACAAAACCTGTAGCCCTCCAAAGTCAGGAGCCCTGAAGGTATTGCCATCTGCATTGATTTCATAAACAATTCTAAACCGTTCACCTTCTTTAACTGCCTGCTTTCCACTGGCTGTAAACCTAATGTTGTCCTGAGCTTGCGCTATCAGTCCGAAGGTTAGCAGGGTTATAAATAATATGCGTTTGATTATCATGGTCATATGGTCTTTGCCGGTCAAAAATACGACTATTGTCCTCATTTAAGTCGTTTAGTTGGTTATTTATGGTTCGTCACAAAATGTATTCCATTTATGCTGATTAATTGTATCTTTTTTTCAGATTACCAATCGATGTCACTCTTTTTTCCTTTTACTGCCTTGGCTTTTTCTTTTTGTAGCTTTTGTAAGGTGCTTTTTTCATCATTTTTCAAAGCGTCTAACATTTTTTGTGCATCCTGTTTTGATATCTGCTGAGGTTGTTGCTGCTGTTGCTGATCTTTTTGATCCTGATTCTGGTCTTTCTGATCCTTTTGATCCTGGTCTTTTTTATTCTGATCCTTCTGATCTTGGTCTTTTTGATCCTGATCTTTTTTGTCCTGATCTTTCTGGTCTTGATCTTTTTTGTCCTGATCCTTTTGATCCTTTTGATCCTTCTGATCTTTTTGATCTTGTTGATCCTTTTGATCTTGCTGCTGCTGTTGTTGCTGTTGTTCTTGCTTTAGCATTTGTCGTGCATATTCAAGGTTGTATCTGGCTTGTTCATCCGAAGGGTTTTTTCGTAAAGCACCTTTGTAGGCTTCGATACTTTCCTCAAACTTTTTAGCTTTGAGCAGTGAATTCCCCAGGTTGTAGTAGGCTGTACTTTTCTCCTGATCACTCACATTGCTTTTGGTAATTTCATCAAAAAGTTTTCCTGATTCTTCAAAATTATCCTGAGCATAGAGTGCATCACCCAAATTAAAGGTGCCCTTGTAGTAATTGGGTTTCGCTTCCAGCGATTTTCGGTATTCCACCTCTGCTTCTGAGTAATTTCCTTCTTCAAAAAGTGAATTCCCTTCGCGGATTTTCTTTTTTTCACTTTGGGCAAGTCCGGAGGCCGACCAAAGCAAAAGACTGAATATGATGAATATATATGCTTTCATTTTTTACTATTTACCAAAAAAATCTAATTTCTTTGCCCAGCTGGCCCTGCGGTCTGCAATAAGTAATTCAATAAGTATCAGGATAAAGGCAATGCCCAAAAAAAGTTGAAACCTGTCTTCATAGTTAGTAAATTGACGTGTTTCAATTTCTTTTTTATCCATGCTGTTGATGTCTTCGAAAATTCTGCTCAAACCTGTTGTAGCATTGTTGGCTCGTGCGTAGGAGCCTCCGCCTGCAGCGGAAATTTGCCGCAACATATCTTCATTTAATTTGGTGATCACCGTTTTTCCTTCACGATCTTTTTTATAACCCACCTGATTTCCATTATTGAAAAGGGGGATAGGAGCACCATCAGGCAATCCCATGCCAATGGTAAATACCTTGATGCCAAGTTCGTTGGCAGCTTTTGCAGCGCCCACCGCATCATCTTCATGGTTTTCTCCATCGGTAATAATTACAATGGCTTTGTTGTGTTGGGTTTCGCCAAACGAAAGGGTTGCCATATCGATGGCTTCTCCAATGGCCGTTCCTTGAGTGGGAACAATCTTGGTGTCAACCACCGATAAAAAAAGTCGGGCTGCAGAATAATCTGTTGTTAACGGAAGCTGTTTGTATGCATTTCCTGCAAAGATAATGATTCCGATTCTGTCACCCTGCAGTTTATCAATCAAGTTGCTGATGGCCAATTTGGCACGTTCCAGTCGGTTGGGTTTGATGTCTTCGGCCAGCATGGAATTGGATACGTCAAGTACCAGATATAAGTCGATGCCTTCGCGTTTTACTTTTTCGAGTTTGGATCCTACCTGCGGGTCAAGTATGCCAATAATCAGGAAAGTGACTCCTGTGATGAGCAAAATAAGTTTGAGGAGTCCTTTGGTTTTGGACTGATTAGGCATTAGTTGTGTGATGACTTCCTGGTCACCAAATCGCTGCAACGCACGTTTTCTCCATCCTTTGTAAATAAAATAGAAAAGGATAAATACCGGTACAACGACCAACAAGTATAAATATTCGGGATGAGCAAATCTGATCATGTTTCTCTTGTTGTTATGGGATTCGTTTGAAATACAAGTAACGTAAGGTAGTTTCCATGGCAAAAAATAGGAAAGCAGCCAACGCGAAAATCAAGTACGATTCATGTTTCTTCTTAAATTCTTGCACATCGATTTTTGAACGCTCCAATTGATCTATTTCTTTGTAAATGGCCTTCAACTTATTGTTGTTGTCTGCCCGAAAATACTGTCCTCCCGTAGTTGTGGCAATTTTCTGAAGCAATTCTTCATCAATTTGGACTTTCATTTGCTGTAGCTGAATACCATAAGGTGTTTGAACAGGATAGGGAGCCATGCCCATGGTTCCAATACCAACGGTATATACACGAATACCAAACATTTTTGCCATTTCGGCAGCCGACATGGGATCAACAGATCCTGAATTGTTAACGCCGTCAGTAATGAGGATAATTACTTTGGAGATGGCTTCTGAGTCTTTTAGTCGGCTTACCGAAGTAGCCAACCCATCACCGATGGCTGTTCCATCTTCAATCATTCCGCTCTGTATTTCTTTAAACAGATTGGAAATCATGGCATGATCAGTGGTAAGAGGCACTTGTGTGAACGCTTCGCCACTAAAAATGACCACGCTTACTCGGTCGTTTGGACGACCCTTGATAAAATCTTCAGCTACATCTTTGGCCGCTTCCAGTCGGTCGGGTTGAAAGTCGCGTGCAAGCATACTTCCCGAAACGTCCATAGTCATAACAATATCAATACCTTCAATTTGTACATTTTGTTTTGAAGAGGTATATTGTGGTCGGGCCAACGCAACTATGAGTAGCATCAAAGCCAGTATTCGAAGGATAAAAAGCCCGTGAATAAGCCAGGTGCGAGGGCTTTTTTTAACCCCTGAAAAAGCATCCAGATCTGAATAAACAACTTCTGCCTGTGTTTTGTTGTGCCTGAACCAATACCAAACAACCAGTAAAGGAATCAGCAACAGCAAGTAGAAATATTCCGGATTGGCCCAATCTTCTATGTTAAACATTTGCATGGTTCCAAGTAATTAATTTGTTTTTTTGGATTCCGTTTTTTCTTCATCTTCTGAAGATAATGCTGCATCAGCTTTGGTTTCGTTTACAAAATCAACGCAATGCGAAAGGCTTAGGTCGTTTTCTAGTGCCGTTGGCTGAGCTTTGGCAAATTTTACCATGTCTGATAAAAAGAAAACACCACTGATTTTGCTCAGTATCTCTTTGTTGACCTGCTCTTTTCTTAATATCTCCAAAATTTCGTCAGATGTCATTTCCGGAGCATCAAAGTGGTATCGGTTATCCAGGTATTCGCGGATGATATCGGTTAACTCGGAGTGGTATTGTTTTAGCTTTCCGCTTTGCCAAACTTTGGCTAACCTTAACTCCTCCAGTTTGTTGATGGCCAACACATGGGGAGGGAGCTCCGGTTTCTGACGGCGCTCGAACAAGGGTTGCTTTTGACGTCTTCTTTTTAAGTACATGACCAACAACACAATCAATACAACCACCAGTAACCCGAATAAGATCCATGGAAGTACTTCGGAAAAAGTATAAGGCTCTGCTATTGGACCTACTATAGGTTTGATGGCTTGCGAAGTGTCCACCTCAGGCACATAAACCTGTAAATATAAGTCCCCGGTTGAAGTTGTTTTTACGGCTGTATCCTGAGCGTTCGCAAATTTGAATTCCTGCGATGGAATGGCAAAATATCCACTATCAAAAGAAGTGATGGTGAGTTGCTGAATCAACCGCAAAGCCCCATTTTGTTTGATGGTATCAATTTTCCCTTGCTTTAAAACCTCGATGTTGGCCGAAAGGGTATCCAGAATCAATGGCCATGATACCTTGTATTGTTCCGGAAGATTGATTCCCAACTCCATGTTCACCTGTTGGCCAATCATGATGGAACTCGAATCGATTTTCGACCAAGCTACCACTTCCTGTGCTTGAAGGTAGCTTCCCGACAGCAGCATGAGCCAAAACGATGCGCTCAAAATGATATGATGGATGGTTCTCTTCATTTTATTTTCTGGATTCTCGTTTTTTAAAGAGTGTCATCAGGGGTTTAACATAATCACGTCCCGTATAAAGACGTGCCATGTCAACGCCTGCACGTGCAAGTGCCATGTCAATGGATGCCGACTTTTTTAAAGCGTATCCTTTCAGTGATTCCCGCGTTTTAGCACTGGAGGTGTCAACCCATTGTAAGGCTCCGGTTTCAGCATCGCGCATGCGCACCATGCCTACATTTGGAATCTCTTTTTCGCGGTCGTCGGTTACCCTTAAGGCGATTAAGTCGTGTTTGTAGTTGGCAATTTGAAGCGCTTTCTCAAAGTTATTATCCATAAAGTCAGAGATAATAAAGGCGGTCGACTTTTTCTTAATAACATTGGTTAAGTAGCGTAAGGCTTCCGCAATATTGGTTCCCGTATTCTCGGCTTTAAAGTCGATCAGCTCACGAATAATCCGCAGGATGTGAGAACTTCCTTTTTTTGGAGGGATGAACTTCTCAATGATATCGCTAAAAAAGATTACGCCCACCTTATCATTGTTATGGATTGCTGAAAAAGAAAGTACAGCTGCAACTTCCGTGATAAGTTCCTGCTTTAATTGTCGACGGGTTCCGAAATTATTTGATCCTGAAACATCAATCAAAAGCATCACGGTAAGTTCGCGTTCCTCCTCAAAAACCTTGACAAAGGGATGATTGAATCGGGCTGTAACATTCCAGTCGATGTTTCGGATATCGTCGCCAAATTGATATTCTCGTACTTCGCTAAAAGCCATACCTCTTCCCTTAAAAACACTGTGGTATTCACCAGAGAAAATCTGGTTTGATAAGCCACGTGTTTTTATTTCAATCTTTCTGACTTTTTTGAAAAGTTCCTGTGCTTCCACTGGTTGTATAGTTGGTTAGTGAATAAATGACCCAAAAATAGATTTCGAAAGGTTTCCCCTGACAGAGGATGTAGTCAATTTATACTTCTCTAGGGTACTTCAATTGTATTGAGAATTTCGTTGATGATATCCTCGCTGGTGATGTTTTCGGCCTCAGCTTCGTAGGTTAGGCCAATTCTATGGCGCAGGACATCATGTGCAATGGCCCGAATATCTTCAGGAATAACATATCCACGACGGCGGAGAAATGCCAACGCCTTAGCTGCCAATGCCAGGTTGATGCTGGCACGTGGGGAAGCTCCGTAGGAAATCATTCCTGAAAACTTACTGAGTTTGTACTCGTTGGGATAACGTGTAGCAAACACAATGTCGGTGATGTAGTTTTCAATTTTTTCGTCAAGATATATTTCACGTACCAATTCACGAGCTCTCAAAATTTCTTTGGTGCTCAACACTTTATTGGTTCTCGAAAATGTGTTGGTGATGTTTTGTCGCAGAATGATTTTTTCCTCCTCTTTTTTGGGGTAATTGATGACCACCTTAAGCATAAAACGGTCTACCTGAGCTTCGGGGAGGGGATAGGTTCCTTCTTGTTCAATGGGGTTCTGAGTGGCCATAACCAAAAAAGGTTCCTCCAGTTTGTAAGTGCTGTCGCCAATGGTTACCTGACGCTCTTGCATGGCCTCCAAAAGGGCACTTTGCACCTTGGCGGGAGAACGGTTGATTTCGTCCGCAAGAATGAAATTGGCAAATATGGGTCCCTTCTTCACTACAAATTCTTCTTTTTTCTGGCTGTAAATAAGTGTGCCCAGCAAGTCGGCAGGCAATAAGTCGGGAGTAAACTGAATACGGCTGAATTTTGCGTCGATAATATTGGACAGTGAGTTGATGGCCAGTGTTTTGGCAAGCCCAGGAACCCCTTCAAGCAGGATGTGTCCATTGGCCAGCAATCCAATCAGCAGACGCTCGGTCATGTGTTTCTGACCGATGATCACCTTGTTCATCTCCAGGTAAATCAGGTCGGTAAACTGACTTTCACGCTGGATTTTCTCATTGAGTTCACGAATATCTGTTTCTAACATGGGTAAGAATTATTTTTTTCACAAAGTTATCAAAATGGAGACTTCCTACTTGTTAATATATGTTAAACGGTTGTTATGTAGTAAGTTGTGAAATATTAGAGCGTTACGTTTTCAGGTTTTGGACCAAGAGTAAATATAGCCCCGTCTGTTAACGGTTATTAACTTTTATAGGGTTGATCTATGGGGTTGACAAGGTTTTTTTTGTCACCGAAATTATGTGAATATAATGTGTGTATATTATTGGCTGAAGGCCGAGATGAGCAACTCCAATTCTTGTGATGGCAATCCGAACATCAAACCGATCTGTCCATGAGTAAGTACACCATTATATAAATATACTCCTTTGGCAAATGAAGGGTTTCGTTTAATCATTCCATGCACATTTCCAAATTGTGAAATTTGCATGATCATGGGGGTGAGGATGTTGCTTAAGGCGATGGAAGCTGTATGAGGCACACTGGAAGCAATATTTGGAACGCAATAGTGCGCAATATCGTTAAATTGATACACCGGATCCTGATGTGTAGTTAATCGCGAAGTTTCGAAACACCCCCCCTGATCAATGCTGGCGTCCACAATTACAGATCCTGATTTCATTTTTTTTACGGTTTCTTCTGAAATCAAGCATGGAGAAATGCCTTGTGCTGAATATTTGGCTGCAATAACCACATCGGCATGTATGATTGCTTCGTGAATTTCGGCAGGAATAAGTGTGCTGGTATACACCCTTTGTCCCAATACATTTTGCAAATGTCTGAGCTTGAAAATGGAGTTATCGAATATTTTTATTGATGCACCCATTCCTAAAGCGGTTCGGGCTGCATATTCAGCTACTGTACCTGCCCCAATAATTACCACCTCGGTAGGTTTTATACCCGGAAATCCACCCATCATAACACCTTTGCCATGTGTTTCGCTGCAAAGCAATTGCGAAGCTATTAAAATGGTGGTATTGCCAATGATCTCACTCATGGATTTCATCACAGGAAGGGCACCCGATTTATCCTGGATATATTCAAAAGCAATGGCATTTGTTTTTTTTGCAGCCAGTTCAATAAAATACTTTTTGTTTCTACTGGGCAGGAAAACAGAGGAAATTAGCGTTTTCCCACGCCCCATCGATTCAACTTCTTCTTCGTTGGGTGGGGCAACTTTTAGGACAATGTCAGCCTGGAAAATTTCTTTGGTTCCAGAGGTCATTATTGCACCAGCTTCGGCGTACTCGTGGTTGGTAAAATGTGCTGATGCACCGGCATACTCCTCAATTAAAACCTGATGTCCCTGATCAGTAAGTAATTGTACCGCATTTGGAATGAGGGGAACCCGTTTTTCGTTCTCCGACTTTTCACGTGGAACCCCAATCACCAATTTGTTTTTATTGAACGATGTCTTTAGCCATTCTTCCTTTGGAACAAGTTGTTCGGAGGTAACCTGTGCAAAATATTGTTTCCCTTTTTCGCTCATATTTAGGCCAATTATAATCTAAGCTTTAGCTAAGAACAGCTACTCGTGAGCAGTTTTTTATTAAAAAACCTTTTGGTGATCACGAACACAACTGTATTGAATTATCCTTTCTTCCTCTTTTCCTACTTCAATGTTGATGTATACGTATGAATCGGGTAAAAGTTCCCTCACCATTTCGGGCCATTCGATTAAGCAGTATGCATTGCTATAAAAATATTCCTCATAACCGATGTCGTAGACTTCTTCCAGTTTTTTAATTCTATAAAAGTCAAAGTGATATACAGAATCTCCTGTCTCGCGATGGTATTCATTTACCAGTGAAAAAGTCGGACTGGTTACTACATCTGTAACTTCTAATACATCGCAAAAGGCTTTAATGAGCGTGGTTTTACCTGCGCCCATGGGGCCTTTAAAAATAAAAATCCTATCCTCGTTTAAGCACTCAAGGATTTTAAGTGCGATGGTAGGTAAGTCGTCGGTGTGACGAGCAATTAATGTTTCCATTATTTGGCATTAAGGGTTATACAAGGTATGAGTACTTCTTCCATGGAAATGCCTCCATGCTGAAAAGTATTTCGGTAATAATTAACGTAATAATTGTAATTGTTGGGGTAAGCAAAAAAGTCATTGCTGCGTGTAAAGGCCCAACGGGCACTCACGTTAAGTTTAGGTAAATAGTACTCCTCCGGATTCGCCATTTCAAACACTTCTTTGTTGTTGTAGGCAAGGCTTTTACCATATTTGTACCTCAGGTTGGTGTTGACCGTTTTATCACCAACAATTTTCACCGGATTTTGTACCCGAACACTTCCGTGATCGGTGGTGATGAGCAAGGTGATGTCCTTTTCAGCGAGGTATTTGATAATGTCGAACAGCGAGGAATGTTCGAACCATGAAAGCATGAGTGAACGGTAGGCTGGTTCGTCATCAGCCAATTCGCGAATAATTTCCATCTCAGTTCGTGCATGTGAAAGCATATCTACAAAGTTGTATACAATAACGTTTAAATCGTTTTGCATCAAGTTTGAAATGTTTTCGAATAGTTTGCGGCCTGCATTCAGGTTCAGTATTTTATTGTATGAGACTTTAGTGTTTTTACCATGACGCTTCAGCATTTCATTCAGTAATTCCTCTTCATGCTGGTTTTTCGATCCTTCCTCATGTTCATCTGTCCAATATTGGCGATAATGTTTTCTGATTTCGTTGGGCATTAATCCTGAGAAGAGGGCATTTCGTGCATATTGGGTAGTAGTAGGCAAAATGCTGTAAAAAATGTCGTCTTGCTGAACCCGGTAATATTGTTCAATTAGCGGTTGAATAATTTTCCATTGATCGTAGCGAAGGTTATCAATCAGCAACAAAAATATCTTTTTTCCTTTGTTCAATAATGGGAAAACCTTATCGCGAATCAGTGTATGCGACATGGTGGGTGTATCATCATCCAAATTTTCGAGCCAGTCTTTGTAATTTCTTTCGTAAAATTTGCAAAAAGCCTGATTGGCTTCACTCTTTTGCATGTTTAGCACCTCAATTATTCCTTGGTCATCCGATTTATCTAAATCGAGTTCGTATCTTACCAACTCTTTGTAAACAGCTGTCCATTCTTCAGGATCCAATCTGTCGGATAATTTCATGCTGATTTCCCTGAATTTTTGTTGGTAGTTCATGGTCGCCTTTTCGCCTGCCAATTTTCTGTTTTCCAAATTCCGTTTTAGCGAAAGCAAAATCTGACTTGGTTTAACCGGTTTTATGAGATAGTCTGCAATGTTACTTCCAATGGCATCCTCCATAATCGACTCTTCTTCACTTTTGGTAATCATTACCACAGGCAAGTTGGGATGACTTCTTTTAATATTTTCAAGGGCTTCAATGCCACTTATTCCGGGCATTTGTTCATCAAGAAAAACAATGTCGTAATGGTTTTCAAGAACCAGTTCAACCGCTTCGCTGCCGTTGTTTACTGCATCAACATCGTATCCTTTTTCTTCGAGGTACATGATATGGGGCTTGAGCATTTCGATTTCGTCATCGGCCCATAAGATTCTAATTTTGTTCGTCATAGTAGCATGAGATTTAATAATGTACCTTTGTAATGTAAAATACGCCTTATTATTGTGAGTGTATAGATCAATAAGTGACAAAATTAACAAAAATTATGAGGGGTAGTCATGTAAACAAACGTAAAATTCTGAACGATCCTGTTTATGGTTTTATTAGCATTCCTAATGGTTTATTGTTCGACTTAATAGAACATCCCTGGTTTCAGAGATTGCGTAGAATCAAGCAGTTAGGACTATCTCATTTGGTGTACCCCGGGGCTTTGCATACCAGGTTTCATCATTCGCTTGGCGCGATGTATTTGATGAAGCGTGCCCTGGCTGAGCTTCAATCAAAAGGACATGATATCACTCCAGATGAAGCCCTGGCCTCCTATGTGGCCATTTTGCTTCACGATGTGGGTCATGGACCATATTCGCATACCCTGGAGCATAGCATTGCTGATGGAGTGAGCCACGAGCATTTGAGTAAATTATTGATGATGCGGCTTAATACCGAATTTGACGGAAGACTTGCTGATGCCATTCGGGTTTTCGATGATCAATATCCCAAAGCCTTTTTGCATAAGCTGGTTTCGAGTCAGTTGGACATGGATCGACTGGATTATCTAAAACGCGATAGTTTTTTTACTGGCGTATCTGAAGGTACGGTCAACTACGAGCGAATCATCAATATGCTTGACGTGGTAGACGACAACCTGGTAGTGGAAGCCAAGGGAATCTACTCGGTGGAGAAGTTCATCATGGCCCGACGTCTGATGTATTGGCAGGTCTACTTGCATAAAACGGTCTTGGTGGCTGAACATACCTTGATGCAGGTGTTGCGTCGAGCCAAAGAGTTGCGCATGAATGGGGAAAAGCTCTTTGCTACTCCGGCACTCGATTTTTTCCTCAAGCAGAGGGTAACCAATGATCTGTTTTTAAATGAAGAAGTAGCCTTAAACTGGTTTACCTTACTGGACGATTTTGATATTTTTACCTCTATGAAAGTATGGACAACCCATCCCGACAAGGTGCTGCGGCTGTTGAGCCAGAGCATTGTTAACCGCCGGTTGTTTAAAATTGAAATGCAAAACCAGCCCTTTGATCCCGAATGGATTCAATCTAAAATGGAATTAACCAGTCAGTTTTCGGACCTTAAACCTGATGAGGTAGGCTATTTTGTATTTAGTGACAGCACCTCCAACTATATGTATCACTTGGGAAGCGATAACATCAACATCCTGTTTAAAGATGGCTCGGTGGTGGATATTGCCGAAGCCTCCGATCAACTCAATATTTCGTTGCTGGCCAAGCCAACCACAAAGTATTTTTTGATTTA
>JBFHGX010000055.1:0-22372 GCA_041582875.1 Bacteroidales bacterium
GAAATAAAATTTCCTTCGTTATCACGATTGATAACCAATAGGTAAATGGCATAGGTGTCATCCAGCGATTTTACTTTGTCTTGTATGTTTTTAAGGTTGAAATCTGAAAAAATTTCAATATTAAGGTCTTTTTCAAATAGCGGAAGCGATTCTTCTAACTCTGCTCTAATTGCTTGACCTGTAACTGTATTGTCGTTGATGATGAGGATGTTTTTTCGGGTGGGGAAAATCTTTTGAATGGACTGAAGGGTGTTTTTGTGATCTGTTTTTTCCATAAACCCGTAAAATGTCGGATTTTCTTTAAGAGCTATTGTATCCAGGAAGTTCACACCACAGAAAACAATTGGTACTCCCGGATAAAACTCATGTTGGTAGGTTGTCATGAAGTTGTAGGCCGTATTGTCACATGCAATGATGACATCGAAAGGGATGTTGCGGGCTTTACTCTTGTAAAAATCAATCAACGAGTTAAAGTATTCCTGATTGAAAAACCGTTTGGTGTCTAGGTATTCAAATACCAGATTTACATCAATCCTGTTTTTAAACACATCCTGAATACCTGATGAAATATGGTCTGTCCATTCCAGGCCCTGATGATAGCTATGTAAAATAAGGATGTTTTTCTCTCTGGCTGGGGGGCTGTCCTGAGCTGATATCGTTACCATTGAAAAACCAACCAATAGAAAAACCAAGAGTGAGACTATCTTTTTTAACATGATAAATAGCTAATATACTGCGATTTCTAAGTGTGTCTTGACAAATGTACGGAAATTGAAATACAAATCCTACTCAAAAGCCATACGCAGGGAAAACATTTTATTTTGCAGTACATTTTTCATTTACACAAATGATTTCATGAGGAGAGTAAAAGGTTTGTGTGATTTACCCTTTCTATTTCTCCATTCACCGAAATTTCACCTCCATTGGCCTAAAACCCATTTACGCAGGTGCTTTTTCGTGGTAGTTTTGCTTCAGAAACACAGAAACTATAAAAGTTAAACGTCATGAAAACTCTACTCAAATACACTTTCGCCACTGCCTTGATCGCTTTCGCACTCAATACAAACGCCAATACCGTTACACCTCCAGTCATCACTCCCTTATCAGAAGAAGCTTACATCGACGATATTCCTTTTAGCACGGAGAATATCTTTGATAGTCTGTTAGATGTAAGTCTGACTCAAGAGTTTGAACTGACAGAAGAAGCCTACATTCAGGATATTCCTTTCGATACCAAAGAAGTTATCGAAACCTCAAATGAAAACATACGCTCATATTTTGATTTGGAAGAAGAATCTTATATCAATGACATTCCGTTCTCTCCCGAAGCCATCGTTAGACAATAAACAATTTTCTCAACATAGCTCCCATAGCCAATAAAGTCACCCAACGAGGTGGCTTTTGTTGTTATATGGCCCATGCCAAGTGAAATGTGCCCGATATTTAATCAAGAGCAAAAACAATTCATCAAAAAAATGTATCTTTCACCCATCTCAATGAGTTCAGAGAAATACAGATTAATGGCTTTAACAGATCATTTTTAAAAGAGAAAATTCATGTGTTTTTCACCAGAAGCAAGTTTTATTGGAGGCGTTGCTATCATTTCGATTGGTGCTGTCGCAATAAAAAAGGTACAAAAGCCTAACCAATTATTATTTGCCATGATTCCTTTGTTTTTTGGATTTCAGCAAATTGCGGAGGGAGTGGTTTGGTTGTCGTTGCAAAATCCGGAGTTCGTACTTTACCAAGAGGCGAGTACCATGGCTTTTTTGATCATGGCACAAATCTTTTGGCCCGCCTACCTCCCGCTTACAGTCATGCTCATGGAAGAGAATAAAAAACGAAAGCAAATATTAGCCCTTTTCCTTGTTTTGGGGATAATTGTAGCATTATATTATACTTATTGCTTGATTAATTTTGGTGTTTATCCCCAGATTGAACAATATCATATTCGATATTACAAGGATTTCCCTAAATCGTTGAATAACACAGTTCTTGCTATGTATTTAATTGCCAGCCTTACACCGCTTTTTGTGTCAAGCATTAAGCGTATGCGTTATTTTGGTGCTTTCATGTTTTTCTCCTGTGCAATAGCGGCCATTTTTTATACCCAATACCTTACATCGGTTTGGTGTTTTTTTGCAGCCATACTAAGCGGTTTTGTTTTTTGGATAGTAAAGGGCTCAAAAAAGGAAGTTCAAAGTTGATTAGAGACTGAAATTTATTTTAGTCCTCCGTTGGGAGCCAAATTCAGGTTGTTTTTTTAGATTACTTTGTTAAATAATTCATAATTAACAGCCCCATGGGCAAATAATTACGTTGATATTCAGTTGAATGGATTCCGTTGTAAATTCAATGGTCGGACATGGAATATCCACTGTTCAATTTTTAGTTAATCTTGCAAACGAATGATGGATGTATGAAGATGAAGGAGAAAGACACTGTTACCATAGAAATGTACTACACACTTAGTTGCCCCAATTGTAAAACATTGAGTCGCATGCTCGATGACGTACTGCCACAGTTTGGGAGTAAATTTGTGTTGAAAAAGAGCCTGGCAAATATGCCATTGGGTATGATAAAGACCATGCGGCTAGGCATTCATGCAGTTCCTGCATTGCTGGTCGATAACAAAATTGTTTTCAAAAGTGTACCTTCAAGAGAAGCATTAGTCAATTTGTTAAGTAGTTATTAATCAAATTTATATAAAATGGAATCAAAGAAAAAATTAAGATGTCCGTTGGGCGTTCCCGGTGGAATTATTGCCGCCTTGATTGGTTTGATTGGCGTAGTTGTTAACATTATCGATTTCAACTTGTTTGAGTTGTTGACTTCATTTGCTTTATTGTTGCTTGCTTTGCCATACGTACGCGTGATGATGATGGTACATGCTGCCAACGACCGATTGGACGAGTTGGAAAGCAAAATGAAAAAGTAAAGGAAAATCAACCCATTGTTTTTGAAGCCCTCAAGCCTATCCAAAGGATTTGCTTGGGGGCTCTTTTTATGTGGATGTACTGCTTTGTCCATTGCTCGAGCTGACTCCTGTACACTCAGGCCATTGCCGTTACCAAGTTACAAATTATTATCTCAGCATAGCTTTCGTAGCTTTAAAAAGTCATCCTTTTCAGTGGCTTTTGTTGGATTGTTCTCCAGGAAATTTTTAAAGCCCAAATTTCCTCATCCAACCTGGTGTTTTTATCGGGAACCTATAGCCTACGTAAATTCTGAAATAATTGTACGAAGTAACCGTATATGCTTCAGCTAAAGCGTCGTCAATAAAGCCATCCGAAACAAAGAATATGCCGCCATATATGCGGTTCCCGTTGTAGCCTGCTGTTATGCGTGAGTATAACGACAATCCCAAAGTATTATACACCTTCGATTCCAGATCATTGTAAAAGCTTGTAGCTCCTCTGCTGTATAAAAACCCTTGAATAATAGCTCCATGAATATAGTACCGTTTCCACAGCACAAAGGTGTGCATATATCCTCCCGAGAGGCCGATTTTCAATGAGGCACCTTCCTGAAAATCGGGATAATAATTGCTTGTTAAAAGTGTGTCGCTAAGTGTGAGGGGTTCAGTGGTGGCTATATTCTCTAGGTTGGTTAAAAAACCGATGACAGGCGATCCGGCTCTCTTTTTCTGTTGATCAATTTGCCATAAGGCCGCCGTATTGGAGTATTTTTTATGGTTGAAAGTATAATAAACCGAAAGCGCCAGGGTAATGTTCTCCAAGTTGTTGAAGTGTGGATAACTGTTGTTGGTTTGGAACCAATTGGGATCGTATTCTTCGATGTTTTTTAGATAAAATCCCGTGGTGGAACGAATAAAAAAATTCATGCGTAACTTTCGTCCGGTAAACCCGAAACGGAATGAAAATGCATCGCTTTCTCCTTTTTTGTTGGTACGTAATTCGAGTCCCGAGAAAGTACGCGTGTATTCAAAGGTAGCCCATTTATAGTCGAAGGCCAATCCAAAACCAAAAGGATTGTTGGTGGCAAATTCGAGATCATAGGTGCTGTTAACATTGGCCAAAGTAACACCTGTTTGTTTGTTTACCCCAACTATTGTCAGGTGAAAAAGGTCACGGTAACTCTTGATGTAGGTGGTATCGTAGTTGTATTGGTATCGTTGGTCAACTGTATCGTTTTCTCCAGAGACCGCTTTAAACACAAAGGCCAAAAGAATAAAGCTCATCAGTATCAACTTTCGTATTGTGGTTTGGATGTTATTCTTGATGTTCATTGTGCAAATTGAAAATGTAAAATTTAGTGCCAAGGCATTGAAGGGTTTATCAAAGCAACAAAACCAACTGAAAATCCGGTGGTAAGAATCAGTTGTTTAATGGTATTTAGGAATGGATCTTCAAATGAAAAATCTGAACTGAGAAGGGGGGAAAAAATATTTTTGAAGTCGATACGCCTTATGGTGGTTGCTTGCCAACAATGTTGCAAGTATTCACCATATAGGGTCGCTCCACAATTAAGGCATTTGTTGTTCACACATAAGAGATTTATTATGCTAAGGAATAAAAAAATCGTTCACCAACCGATAAATCATAATGAAATATTTCCCCCAAAGCTCCATTTTACAAGAGGTATTTCCCCATTCACCGAAATACCTCCTCCATTCACCTAAAACCGATTTACGCAGGAGCTTTTACGATGTAGTTTTGCTTCAGAAACACAGAAACTATAAAAGTTATACACCATGAAAACTTTACTTAAATTCACCTTCGCTACCATCCTGATCGCTTTCGCACTCAACACCAATGCTAACATCGTTACGCCTCCTGTAATCAGTACTCTTACCGAAGAAGCATATATCGACGATATTCCTTTTAGTACCGAGAATATTTTCGACAGTCTTTACGATGTGAACATAACCCAATCATTCGACCTGAGCATGGAAGAATTTATCCAAGATATTCCTTTTGACACCGAAGAGGTAGTCGAAAGTGCCTCTGACTACTCATTCAATACTTTTAACCTTGAAGAAGAGTCTTGTATCAATGACATCCCTTTTTCGACAGAAGCCATCATTAAATCGTAAGCAAATAACTTCATATAGCTCCTATAGCCGATAAAGTCGCCCCAAAAAGCGGCTTTTATTGTTTTAGTTACATTTGGCCACCAAAATAAATTATTTCAACAGAACTTTTCATGCACCAAAACTGTCGTTGAACCTGTAACATAAACTTGAATCATGCGTCATACTATATCTATAGAAACAAAAGATCTTTCCTTATGAATAAACTAACCATTCAAAACCTTTCGAAAACCTATGCCAATGGCGTGGTTGCGCTCGATAACGTCAACATTGAAATTGAAAATGGCATGTTTGGCTTGCTGGGCCCCAATGGCGCAGGAAAATCATCGCTCATGCGTACTTTGGCAACCTTGCAGGAAGCCGATAGCGGCATTGCCATGCTGAATGATATCGATGTTTTTAATCAACCACATGAGTTAAGGAAAGTGTTAGGTTACTTACCACAGGAATTTGGTGTATATCCCAAAATCACAGCCCAACAGTTGCTGGATCATCTGTCGATTTTAAAAGGTATTACCAATACCAAAGAACGCAAGGAATTGGTGAAGTACCTGTTAGATAAAGTGAATCTATACGACAAACGAAACAAGAGTGTCAAAGGTTTTTCGGGGGGCATGAAACAGCGTGTGGGAATTGCCCAAGCCCTTATTGGAAATCCCCAGTTGATTATTGTTGACGAGCCCACCGCAGGATTGGATCCGGGTGAGCGCAACCGGTTTTACAATCTGTTGGCCGATGTGGGCAAGGATGTGATTGTCATTCTCTCGACTCACATCGTAGATGATATTCGTGAACTCTGTACCAAGATGGCCATCATGAATCTGGGTCAAATTGTGTACCATGGAACACCTCAAAATGCCATCGATGAACTTCAAGGGAAAGTCTACCAAAAGGTAGTAACCCGAGAATCCCTGCAGGATTATGCCCAAAATTTCTCTATTATATCCAATAAAATGGTCGCCGGCATGCCCTTAATTCACATTTTTAGCGAATCGAATCCGGCACAAGGTTTTGAACAAGTAAAACCGAACCTGGAAGATGTATTCTTCTCAAAAATCAACACTTCCAACGTACTTGTTTAATCCAAAAAGCAGATTATGTTTAAGACTTTCTTTTTATCAGAAATAAAATTCGCGCTTCGTCAGCCCATGATTTACCTGTTTTTGGGTTTGATTACGCTGTTGGTGTTTGGAGCTACTGTGAGCGACAATGTTCAAATTGGCGGTTCTGTGGGCAATGTTTTCCGCAATTCGCCACATATTATTACCATCTATGTTACCATCATGACCATCTTTGGATTGCTGATGGCCACTGCCTTTTTCAATAACGCCGCTTTAAAAGACTACAACAATAATTTCAACGAAATCCTATTTAGTACACCACTTAGCAAAGCCGGCTATTATTTCGGGCGATTTTTTGGTGCTTTGATTTTGTCAACCATCCCCATGCTGGGGGTTTATTTAGGATTAATTTTGGGTTCCTTTGTGGCTCCGGCCATGGGTTGGGTAGATGCCGACCGATTTGGCCCTTTTTTCCTTGAAACGTTCGTCAACAATTATTTCCTATTCATTCTGCCCAACATGTTTTTTGCCGGCACCATCATTTTTGTGATGGCCAACAAGTGGAAAAGTACCGTCATTTCTTTTGTGGGTTCGCTGGTGATCATCATTGGGTACATTGTTTCGGGTACGCTCATGTCGGATATCGATAATGAAACACTGGCTGCTCTTACAGATACCTTTGGCATTCGTGCCTATTCGCTTTACGCGAAATATTATACACCCATCGAAAAAAACACCTTAAGTCCTGTATTTTCGGGATTGTTGTTGTGGAATCGGTTAATTTGGATGTCCACCGGATTTGGGATTCTGCTGGTATCTTATCTGGGTTATTCATTTCAGGAGAAAAACAAGAGGATTAGAATAGGAAAATCAGAAAATGCAGATAAATCAACCACGTTTTCTTTGCCCAAATTGCATCCGGCTTTTACTCAATATACGGAATGGATTCAGTTTAAGAGCTTCTTTTATACCAATTTCCTGAGCATTGTAAAGAGTGTCACCTTCAAAATTCTGTTCTTGTTTAGCGCCATCATTCTCATTGCCAATCTGTTTGGCGGGTTTGAGTATTTCGGGCTGCAATCCTATCCATTGACCTATAAAATGATCGATCTCATCAGCGATGCTTCAGGCATTTTTGTGGTGATTATTTTGGTGTTTTTTAGTGGAGAGCTCATCTGGCGCGATCGCGACAGTAAAATCAACGAGGTGGTAGATGCCACTCCGCACACTTCTTTTATGTCAATGGCTGCAAAAGCAATTTCACTGGTGGCCATTACTTCCCTCATTCACTTCTTTTTCATTTTTGTGGGCGTGGTTTATCAGTTAATGAATGGTTACATGCGCATTGAACTGGATGTGTATTTGTTGGATTTCTTTTATTCCGATTTAATGATGTACACCATTTGGAGTGGCGTAATGATCATGATTCAGGTGATGGTGAACAACAAATACATTGGTTATTTTGTATCCATCGGTGTGGTGTTTGCCTGGAGCATCATGATGTCCATTATAGATGTGCAAAGCAATATGCTTACCATCGCCGGAAGGCCATCGGTTATGTATTCTGATATGAATGGCTTTGGCCCGGGATTGACAGGCGCCCTTTGGTTTAATCTCTACTGGTTTTTGTTTGCCGTTGTTTGTTTGCTTATTGCAGGTGCCTTATGGAACAGAGGAACCAATAATTCGCTGAAAGTACGTTTGCAACTGGCTAAAAAGCAGGTGCCTAACAAGTATAACGTACTGATTTTGGCTACCACAATGGCTTGGATTGGTGTTGCCGGATTTGTTTTCTACAATACCCAAGTGCTGAACACTTACAAAACCTCCGACGAATTTCAGGAGTTGCAAGCTTCCTATGAGAAGAAATACAAAAAGTACGAAAAAGTCAATCTCCCTAAAATTACCGATGCCAAGTATTTTATCGACCTTTTTCCACATAAGCGGGATGTGTTGGTAAAAGCCATTCTGACCTATACAAATGAAACCGAGTTTCCCATTGATTCGCTCCATTTCGTAATTGACGAAGATTGGAAGCCAGAGTTTTCTATTCCAGATGCTACTTTGGTCCTTGAGGACGACGAGGTGGGCTACTTGATTTATCAATTGAATATGCCTCTTGTGCCTGGCGATTCCATGCTGGTGGAAATTAATACCCAATACATTACCCGAGGTTTTGAAAATGGTATGGGCAATACAGGCATCATCGAAAACGGATCATTTTTAAACAACTTCGAAATTTTGCCCTCATTGGGATATAGTTCGAGTCGTGAGCTGAGCGATAAAAACACCCGTAAAAAGTATGACCTTAAACCCAAAGATCGCATGCCTGAGCTGGAAGAAAACTGCACTACCAATTGTATGGCCAACTACCTTTCGGATGGTCACTCGGATTTTATTAATGTGGAAACCACTATTTCAACTTCCGAGGATCAAATAGCTATTGCACCGGGTTCACTAATCAAAGAATGGAATGAAAATGGCCGAAACTACTATCACTACAAAGTGGATCATCCTTCACAAAACTTTTATTCGTTTATTTCGGCCAGGTATGAATTGGCTACCCGAAAATGGAATGATGTGGACATTGAAGTGTATTACGATAAAAAACACAGCGCTAACGTGGAAATGATGATGGATGCGGTAGAGCGTTCACTAGCCTATTATACCAAGAATTTCGGGCCCTATTATCACAAGCAGTGCCGGGTGATTGAATTCCCCCGCTATGCCTCTTTTGCACAAGCTTTTCCTGGAACCATGCCTTATTCTGAGGCCATCGGTTTTGTCATTAACCTGGAAGACGAGAGTGAAAATAATGTGGTGGATGCCGTTATCGCACACGAAATGGCACATCAATGGTGGGCGCATCAAGTGGTGGGCGCCAACATGCAGGGAGGAACACTGATGAGTGAGAGCTTTGCTGAGTATTCTTCACTCATGACCATGAAACATCTCGCCAAAACGCCCATGAAAATGCGGGAGTTTATCAAATACGATCATAACCGTTATTTGCGTGGACGAAGTGGTGAAACTGATAAAGAGTTGCCTCTGTATAAGGTAGAGAATCAGATGTATATCCACTATGGTAAAGGAAGTGTTATTCTTTATGCCTTGCAGGACTATATTGGTGAAGAAAAGGTGAATTCGGCTATGCGAGGTTTTCTGGATGAATATAAATACCAAAAACCTCCATACCCTACTTCTTTGGATTTTTTGAGATACCTGGAGCCGCAGGTCCCCGATTCGCTACATTATTTGATTGATGATTGGTTTAAGGAAATTACCTTGTACGATAATCGATTAAAAGAAGCGTCATATAAAGTACTTCCCAATGGAAAATATAAGGTAAGTATAGATGTTGAGTCGCATAAAATTAAGGCCGACACCATCGGAAACGAAACCAGAGTTCCCATCAACGATTGGATTGATATTGGTGTTTTTTCAGATAATGATGAAAAGGTGCTATTGTTTCAGCAAAGGGTAAAATTCGATCAACCTGAGATGACTTTTACCTTTGAAGTAGATTCGTTTCCTGCCAAAGCAGCCATCGATCCGAGACATTTGCTTATTGATAGGGTGTATGATGATAATACAAAGGTGCTGTCGCAGAGTAAATAAGCTATTTCATTTGTTTTATTTGACAAAAAAGGGGAGGTGCAATGGCACCTCCCCTTTTTAACTTGTCTTGTCTTAGATTTTATAACGCTCCTGAATCGTAGGCATTTTCCCCGTGTAACGAAGCATCCAAGCCCAAAGCTTCTTCTTCTTCGCTTACTTTAACCTTGGTTATTTTGTTGATCACCACCAACATGAGGTAGGTGAAGAAAAAGGCGTATACCGAAGCAATCACAACAGCGACCAATTCTTTAAAAAAGAAAGCTGAGTTGCCTTCAAGCAAACCTGATTGACCATTGATGGCTTCGCTGGCAAATACACCCAATAAAATGGTTCCGGTTACACCGCCCATTCCGTGAACTCCCCACACATCAAGGGCATCGTCCCATCCCAATTTGTTTTTGTAGTGTACAGCAATGTAGCAAATAATACCTGAAGAAATACCGATGACGATAGCTGCCCAAACCGGCACAAATCCTGCAGCAGGTGTAATGGTGGCCAATCCTGCAACGGCACCCGTTAGTAAACCAATAAAGCGTGGCTTTCCGGTTGCTACCCATTCGATAATTAACCAAGTAATGGCTGCAAATGAAGCAGCAATATCAGTATTCAAAAAGGCCAATGTGGTGATTTTATCAACGGCCAATTCACTTCCGGCGTTAAAGCCATACCATCCAAACCAAAGTAAACCTGTGCCAATAGCAACCAAAGGAATGCTGTTTGGAGGTGATGCTAAATCTTGACGTTTTCCAACATAGATTACACTCGCAAGTGCGGCAAAACCAGCTGTAGCATGAACCACAACACCACCTGCAAAGTCAAGTACACCCCATTCGGCGAGGATGCCACCACCCCAAATCATGTGTACAAACGGATAGTAGACAAACAATTGCCATAAAACCAAAAAGATCAGATAACTTTTAAAGCTCACCCGATTGACAAATGCACCGGTAATCAACGCAGGAGTAATGATGGCAAACATCATCTGATAGGCAATGAAAATAAATTCTGGAAATTGCTGATCTGGAGCACCAAAAGCAGCATCAAACGGAATACCATTTAAAAAAACGTGGTCGAGGTTGCCAATGATGCCACCTTCGCCACCGCTAAAAGAAAGTGAATAGCCTACACCAATCCACATGATGGTAGTAATGCCCAATGATACAAAGGTTTGCATCATAATGCCCAAAATATTCTTCCTGCCGGCCAAGCCTCCATAGAAGAATGCCAATCCGGGAGTCATCAGCATAACCAAACTGGTGCTGATGAGCATAAAAGTTGTTGTTCCTGTATTAAACATGTTTTATAATTTGAATGGATTAAAATGAAATTCCGAAAACTAAAAAGACCTTCTCTGCCTGTGGATTGGTAATCACGGCACATGATAACGGTAATGAATAGGAATCAGTAATTTTTATTGATTTGGAGGCTGTAACACCCAAATTCACAACCCCTGGACCTGAACCGTAAAAGCCCGCTTCTCCAATATAACCCGTAGCAGCATCTGCGGCTTTAGGATTGTTTAAGGTCATTCCGGCGAAAGCGTTCATTTCTATTTCTTTCACGGCAAAAGCGTATCCCAGTTCCATATATGTTGAATACTGAATACCTGATTTGGTATTGAAATCAGGACTTGCAGGATCGTCGTTTATTTTTTGAGCATCTGCACCATAAAAGTTAACTGCTACCATCAATGAAAAAGGAATTTTATCGGTTCCGTTAAAGGCCAGCGATCCTTCTAGAATATGGCCTGTTTTGTCTTCGTTGTATTGAAAATACTTGTAATCAGAAGTGTCGGGAAAATAATAATCGGTTAAAGTCAGGGTCAACATGTCTTCGGCAAAGTTAGCCGACAAATACAAATCGAATTCCTGATAAGGATTAGGTCCGGCGATGGTGTAGGCACCCCAGGCTCCTAAAGTAATGGGGCCAATGCCCAATTCAGCATAGGGCTGAATACTAGGGTAACTTCCTCCAAATTGTGTTCCGCGCCACACATATTTACTCATGAGGTCGGCACCAAAATCGTAAGTAAACAAACTGCTTTTTTCCTGCGCCATGGTACCTATGGTACTGAACAACAATACCATTGCAATTAAGTGTTTCAATTTTTTCATGTCATTTTTTTTGGTTGATAATCATTGGTTTTGCAACGATTTTTTACTAAAAATCATCCTGACAAGATTAAACAGAAAACAAGTGGTAGTCAATCAGTTAAATCACCTACAACGATTGCGCTGATTGCGGGGAGTGACTAGGTAAATTACCTAGAAGGTTGGAAGTTAAAAGTGCCAAAAGTGAGCTAAAGTTAAAAGTGCCAAAAGTGTTTTGAAGTTAAAAGAACTTCAATATAAACGTTCCTTAAATTTTAACTTTAGGCACTTCAAGTACTTTAGGTACTTAACTATAGCTTCACCAAACCATGCTTAATGGCGAACTTAACGATGTCCACTGAGGTTTTGAGCTTCAATTTGTTGATGATGTTGTTCTTGTGAGAATCAACCGTTCGGATGCTGATTTTCAGTTTATCGGCGATTTCCTTATTGATATAGCCCTCAGCCACCAACTGTACGATTTCCAATTCGCGCGGGGTGAGTAAATCCAGTTTTGATTCGCTCACCTTTTTGTTCTCAGAGCTTCTAATCAGGCTATTGACCAACATACCTGATAGGTGAGGATCGAAATACATGTGTCCCTGGTAAATGTCGTGGATGGCTTTAATCAACACATCTTTGTCGGTGTCTTTGGGTAAATAACCCCGTGCTCCTGATTGAATGGCGTTTTGAATAAACTCCTGGTTGTTGTGCATGGAAAGAATTAACACCTTGACTTGAGGGAATTTTTCTGAGATAATTCGTGTAGCTTCAATACCATTCATGTCTCCCATGGCCACATCTACAATGGCTACATCGCAAGGTGTATGCTGTAAACTCTCAATGAGTTCACTTCCTGAAGAAACAGCTGCTACCACTTCTACTTGTTCGGCGTCAGCCAGCAGCGAGTTCACGCCATCGCGAAACAGCTGATGGTCGTCTGCAAGGGTAATTTTTATTTTTTTTTGATCTTTCATGATTTGCAGTGCAATTATAAGGGAATTTCAATTATAATTTGCACTCCTTTGTTGAGGGCCGATTGCAGTTTAAATTGTCCGCCCAGCAGGTTGGTTCGCTCATTCATGTTGGTGATTCCATTGCCGGAAAAATAACTCCTTTTTTTGATCTTAAAGCCTATTCCATCATCCTCAACTTTTAGCAGTAGGTTGTCGTTTATCTTGTTCAATGTAACAATAACATTTTTAGCTTCTGCATGTTTAATGATGTTGTTAAATGCTTCTTGTACAATGCGGTAAACATAAATCTGCACCCGACTATTGATTAATTCATTTTCGGCAAAATTGCATTGGAAATCAACTACAAATCCTCCATTTGCGGCCATTTCTTTGGAAAGTCGTCCAATGGCGGCCATCAATCCAAATTCATGCAATACTGTGGGCATGAGGTTATTTGATATGTTACGGATTTCGTTCACAGTAACTTTAATTAATTCTCGGGTTTCAGCAATTAGTCGATCATTTTTTTCAACATTGTCCTGGGTGAGTTGATCCAGCTTCATGCGAATGGCCAATACCAATTGGCCAAGTCCGTCGTGGAGATCACGCGATAAGTGTTGCCTCTCTGCTTCCTGGGCATCAATCATGGAGGTCGTGCGCATAATTTTTTCGTGTTCCAAACGCTCCGATTGCTCTTGCAAGGTTAACGACATTGAGTTAAACGCCTCAACCAAATCGCCAATCTCATCCTGTTGCTTGAGATTAATGGTATTCCCAAATTTACCTTGCGAAATTATCTCAGCGGCAGCCTGCAATTTTTTGATGGGTAGCATGATCCAGGTGGCATTAAATATCACAATACCCAGTAATAACATGGCAATAATAATAGATAAATAGATGATGCTGTTGCGCAAAACCGAGATGGGCACCATGGCTTCGTGGGCATCAATCTCTGCTAAAATAATCCAATTCAAATCCGGAATATCCACTTTTCCAAACGAACTCAGCACCTTAACTCCCCTATAATCGGGAAAAATACCCGTTCCCAGTGAGTCAGCCATCGCTAGCTTTACACCAACAGTTTCTGCATGAATTTGCATTACTGCATTTTCCTTAAAACGTGAAGTACTGCGCATTAGGAAATCCGGCCCCACGAGATACGACTCTCCTGTTTCACCCAATCCGTTCATGGGATTGTCTTCAAACATAATCCGACTGAAAACCCGAAGAGGAATCGTGAGAACAACCATTCCTACCTTCTCGCCAGTATGATAAACGCCACGGGCTAACTGAATTTGTAAATCGTTTGGATCACCCACATGCCCATATTCCTTAATAACATGTTCATTAGGATGATTAACTTGCCTATAAAGTTCATCAAGCCATGCGGTTGGATATTGCTGTTCAGACATTGAATCGAGCAGTAATGAGTATGGTTTCTTACCGGGTATATAAAACAAAATGGAAGAATAGCATCCGGCGGTATTGAGGTAGGTTTTTAAAAATCTGGTGTAAATGGCCGATTCAAGGCTGTCGAGGACACCGGAAGGATAATGCCCGGATAGCGTGCCCAGTTGATCAAGCGACCCTTGGTCTTCGGCAATGTTGACTAAATCCTGGATTCTCTGCTCCATGAAAGCGTTAATTCGTGTAGATTTTTCAACACGCACAAAGGTTAGTTGTTCAAAAGTACGCCCGATAAGTGCCTCTTTAGCAATGGAATAAAAAACGGTGTCGATGGCAATCAACGGTAACAAGCTCAATACAAAAAAATTAATGATAAGCTTTTTCGTAATGGTCATTCTCATGATAATCGTTTTGGCATTTTAGGTAAAGCTAGTGAATTCAGGAAGTCAGGAGTTTAACTTAAAGGATTCAAAAATATTTATCAGATAGTAATTATAACAAGCACATTGAACCATTATGTGTTCGGCATATTGTCTTACAGTTTCAAAATCTTTTTGGTTATTATTCCTGTTTCAGTAGTTATTCTCACCAGATAAACTCCCTGAGCCAAACCTGAGATATTTATCGATTGTTGATTATTATTCACCGACTGACTGACAATGATATTACCGCTCATATTCAATATTTCAATGAGGGAAATGTTTGCCTTTGAACAAGGTTTAATGTGTAATTGATCATGTGCAGGGTTTGGGTAAACCGTTACGCCAGGGATAACAATGCTGTTCAAGTCTATTGTATTTGGAATTCCATTTTGATTAAAAATAGCTAATCCTTCATCAGTTCCTATCCATTTTGTATTGTTTTTATCACTGGCAATGGTATAAACAGCATTGTCTGGTAAGCCTGAATTTGAAATGTCAAAAGTAGTCCACTCATTGTCTTCAAGTTTAACCAACCCTTTTTTGGTTCCAATCCATTTAATATCATCCGCATCGATATCAATACAGAAGATGCTATTGCTAGGTATATCCGAATTTGCTATCGTGTAATTTATCCAGTTTGTTTCGTCGAATGTTGTTAATCCGCCATTATTTGTGCCAATCCATATTGTTCCATTTTTATCAATGGCCAGGGAAATGACATCGTTATCGGTTAACTCAGAATTTGCCATATTGTAGGTGATCCAGTTTGCGTCCTTAAATTGAGCCAATCCACCCGCTTTGGTTCCAATCCATATCGTACCGTCTCCGGCTATGGCAATTGCCTGTATGTAATTGTCAGGTATGTTTGAGTTAGTGGTATTGTATGTTTCCCAATTGCTTCCATCAAATTTCGTAAGACCTTCGTAGGTAGTACCTATCCACTTTGTTCCACCTCCATCAATGCCAATTGTTCTGATGAAATTTTCAGGCAATTCAGAATTTGAAGTATCATAGGTTATCCAGTTGATGCCATCAAAATTAACCAATCCGACATAACATCCAATCCACATCGAATTATTACTTTCAATGGTTATTGATCTGACTCCATCACTTACTAAGCCTGAATTACTGGTATTAAAATAGGTCCAATTTTCATCAGCAAATTTTGTTAATCCAAAACCACTTAGCCATTTGGCATCGTTTTCGTCAATGGCTATGTCGAAAATAGAATTGGAAGTGAGTCCTGAACTGGATGTGTTGTATGTTGTCCATTCTACCCCATCAAAACTTACCAATCCGTTGTCAGTTCCAGTCCAAACGGCTCCATTTACATCCGTAGTTATTGTTCGTACACTATTGCTGGGAAGGTCAGAGTTTGTGGAATTGTAAGTTGTCCAGTTTGTACCATCAAATATTGATAAACCACTGGAACCTATCAACACAGACCCATCATCATCTACGGTTAATGTCCAAACCCATGGCACGGGCAAATCTGAATTGAAAGAATCGTAGTTGGTCCAATTGGTTCCATCAAATTTTACCACGCCTCCACCGTGGGTAGAAACCCATATTATATCATTGTAACAAGCTATGGAAGTTACATAATAGATTGGCATTCCTGAATTCGAAGCGTCGTAAGTTGTCCAGTTAACGCCATCAAACTTTGTTAATGCTCCGTGTGTACCAATCCACACATTATTTTTATCATCAATGGCAATAGGCCATATGTCATTTGATGGCAACTCGGAATTTGAGGTATCGTAAGTAGTCCAATTTGTTCCATCGAACTTTGTCAAACCTGCTGAGGTACCAAACCACTTTGTGCCATTGCTATCAATGGCTATCGAAAGGACAATATTTCCCGCTAATCCTGAATTTGAAGTATCATATGATGTCCAGTTAGTTCCATTAAACAGCGAAACTCCGTATTCAGTTCCTATCCATTTTGATCCGTTGACATCGATGGCTATCGATTTTATTGAATTATTTCTTAATTCTGAATTGGCAATGTTGTAAAAAGTCGGTGTTCCTAACTCCATGTCAATTTTTACCAACCCACCAGACGTTCCTACCCACATATTCTCAGCATCTTCGGCCAATGCAGATATTTGATTGCCATTTGTGTAGCTCATCCATTGCAAACTTTGTGAATGGGAGATGTATGTCAGGCCTAAGACCGCAATTAAAAATAAAAATGTGTTTTTCATTCCTGTATTTTTAAGGTGCCACGATGAGTGTTTAATGCAGATAATAAGTAAAATACAAAATAAAATGTCTTATATCATCTTTCATTTGATCAAAACGAAGTTACTTAACATATCGAGCAAAAAACGAAAACAAAGGTAAGTAATTTGGTTTGTTCTATATGCCCTGTATCTTTTCGGATAACCTCATCAAAATTAATGCCTCGGAAATTTATTTTGAAATTAATTTACAGATTTTTCTGTAAAGAATATGGAGACTGTCAATAAATAAAAGTTGTGTTAACAGTTGTGTAAGTCAGTTTTTTATCTTTGCACAATCAAAACCAAATTGAATTATGCCTTATACCATTACCTGGATGCCCGATGGGGTACTTATACGCTTGAGCGGAGAAATTACATTCGAGGAAAACATGAAGTTTAACGGAGAAATATATGGAGATGCTCGTTTCGAATCTTTGCGATATGAGATTGGCGATTACCGCGAGGTCACAAAATTTCACGTCTCTGAAAAAGAGACTACTGTAATTGCCAACCTTGAAAGACATTCGGCTCGATGGAATAGTCGCATGAAAGTGGCTCACATTACCAGCGATCCTTATATGATATCATTAATTCGACAGTACGAAGAATCTATGACCGATACTACATGGGAGTTTGGCTTGTTTGAAACCATGGAAGAAGCCGAGGCTTGGGTAATGCAAGATTAGTCGCTGCTTGTCTTTTTTATTGATTTACCTTCGACTACCATTACAATTTCGCCCTTGGCGGGATTTTGTTTGAAATGCGCAGCTACTTCGGTTAGTGTACCACGAATGGTTTCTTCAAAAAACTTACTAATTTCTCGGGATACCGATACCTGCCGATCCTCACCAAAGAATTCAATCATTTGATTAATAGATTTTTCCAAACGATGGGGCGATTCGTATAAAGCAATGGTTACGGGCATTTCGGCCAGTAATTTCAAACGGGTTTGACGCCCTTTTTTATGGGGTAAAAATCCTTCAAAATAGAATTTGTCGCAAGGCAACCCTGAGTTTACCAGTGCCGGTACAAATGCCGTGGCACCAGGAAGGGTATCTACCACAATGCCTTGCTCAACACATGCTCGTACCAATAAAAATCCCGGATCAGAAATACCGGGAGTTCCAGCATCGGTAATCAAAGCCATCGTTTCGCCTTGTTGAATGCGAGCCACCAATCCCTCCAATACTTTATGTTCGTTAAATTGGTGATACGATTGCATGCGGGTTTCTATGCCAAAATGTTTTAACAATTTGCCACTGGTTCGGGTGTCTTCGGCCAGAATGGTTTCAACTGATTTCAACACCTGTACAGATCTATAAGTCATGTCATCCAAATTGCCAATGGGTGTAGGTACCAGATATATTTTGGGAATTTCCATTATTGTATGTTAACCAGATTTAAAAGTAGTTTAAAAAGTCCATCATAGGCAGTAAATGGAAAATCATCAGTATACTTATCCTCAATGGTATGATAGGCTTTAAGTTCTTTTCCACGGGTATAAATAAACACCGATTTTACTCCTTTTTGGTAAAAAGGACAGTGATCGCTGTTACAGGATTCGCCACGCAAGGCGATATCGGGCAATAAATGTTTAACATCGTTAATGGAATCCATTTTTTTTGCCAACTCAGGATACAATTTACCGTTAACTACCGTGATGCCTTCACTTCCTGATCCAACCATATCTAAATTGACCAAAAGTCCAATTTCATTCAATGGAAAAAGCGGGTGTTCGGCATAATAGGTTGATCCGTGAAGTCCAGCCTCTTCTCCACTCAATAAAATAAAAGCAACCGAATATTCAGCAGGGTTTTGAGCAAAATGACGGGCTAAATCCATCACCATTGCCGTGCCGCTGGCATTGTCGTTGGCTCCCGGAAAGATTGTTTGATCACCCATCATGCCCAAATGATCGTAGTGTGCGGTAAAAACTACAAATTTTTCCGGATGCGTAGTTCCCGGAACATAGCCCACCACGTTTTGTGTGGGATATTGATTGAAAAAATGCGTTTCAACCTCAACTGATATCTTCTTGGGTGACTTGCCAATTGCAGATGAATCAACTTTAAACCAGGTGGTTTCGCCTACCTCAGCTCCATTTGACACGTGCCAGTATTCCGGTTTGCTTTCCACTAGAATGGCTACAGGAACATGAGGCAGATTTTGTCCGTAAAGCTTACCAAACGATGGGTCTACTAATAAACAGCCTACTTTTTGTTGAGTTCTGAGGTAAGCCATGAGTTGTTTTGGTGTTGAGATACCCGTTGGTGGACTCATTGTTTTGAAATTCCCTGATACAGACGGCGAAGAACAACTTACGTAAAAGTCTTTTCCGGGCTTCAATTTTCTGGAGTTTACTTTCAGTAATACGTTCCCCGGAAAGGTATTCATAGGAAAACTGTATGACTGTAAATAGTTGTCTGTAAAACTGGTTAGTCCCAGATCAGTAAAATATTGAGCAATATAATCTGCCGCCAGACTATCGCCCCGGTTTACATATCCTCGGCCATATAACGTATCCGAAGCCAGTGTTTGCACCGTAGTTCGCGCTAAATCTACCCGCTGTCCCCAAGAAATGGAGGTGCACAGCGTGAGTAAAATAATGAATCCGAACCTCCTCATCGACTAGTATTTACGCTCTACAATTTCTTTCAATTTATTGAAGGCGGGATGATCATTACCAAACTGACCTTCAATTTTAATTTCCATGAGGTAGGTTTCGGCACCTTGTTTTGTTTGCATGGCATTCAAGTCATCGATTACGCGGTTATACCGGGATAAATCTCCTTTAAAGAGTTCGTTTACAAACAAAAACTTTTCGTTAATTCCAATGGCTGAACGGATATTTTGCAACCTTTCTTTTTGCATTCTTCCGGCCAAACTGTTGTCGGTACCCGCATCAGAGAGTTTGTTGGCTACCAGATTATCTGCCACTGTCGAAAATAAATCTAATGTGGTTTTTACGGGTTCGGCTTTTGGAGTAACAGGTTTTTGTGGTGAAATGATTACTGGGTCAGGTTTCTTTTCAGGAATATCAATTTCAACAACGATTTCAGTTTTTTTTTCGATTACAGGTATTTCTATGGTAGGCTTTTGAATGGGAGTTTGAACCATCTGCTCTTCAATCTTTGGTTCAGGGAGGGTAATTATCTCTTCTTCTCTCTGAATAAAAACGTCGTCCGCAATGGGTTTTCCCATCTCAACTAGTGGTTTTTCTTGCTGTTCTACGACGGTTTTTTTCATCTCCACTGGGATTTCCGCTTGTATAATGGGTGGAGCTGGAATTTCTGTTTTCGCAGCAGGAATAGCAGGCTTAACATCAATGTTAACAGGTGTTTGTGTTGGTTTCATTTCGAAATCAAGCATCAAATCGTACAATTCGGTGGCTTTTTTACGAAGTAGCTCCATGTCGAGCGGGTGTATGTTATATCCAGCTGGTTTTAACCGGTTTACATGCGCTTTTAGCGTATCTATTTCCAGACTTAATCGGAGGAGAAATTTTTCTTTATCCATTGGTAAAAAGTTCCTTACATTTGTTTCCTTCAAAAGTAGAAAGAATATCTAAATCATACCGATGTTTCTTGAAAAAGACCATAAGAATAATGAAAGAGCGGGTTGGATTGAAGTGATTTGTGGATCGATGTTCTCCGGCAAAACCGAAGAATTGATTCGCCGCCTCAATCGGGCACGTATTGCCAAACAAAAAGTTGAGATTTTTAAGCCGGCTATCGATACCCGATATGATGAAGAAAACGTGGTTTCGCATGACGCTAAATCGGTTTCTTCGACGCCTGTTGAAAGTGCATCGCAAATACTTTTCTATGCCAGTGAGTTTGAAGTGGTAGGTATAGATGAAGCTCAATTTTTCGATAATGAACTCATTAGTGTTTGTAATCAATTGGCCGATCAGGGTAAGCGTGTGATAATTGCTGGCCTCGACATGGATTTTCAAGGTAAGCCATTTGGCCCTATTCCTTTCTTGTTGGCTTCTGCTGAATATGTAACAAAAGTACACGCCATTTGTATGCGCTGCGGCGATTTAGCCAGCTATTCTCATAGGACTTCTTTGGATGAAAAATTAGTCCTTTTAGGCGAAACTGATGCTTATGAGCCGCTCTGTCGAAAGTGTTATGCCGAATCAAGGCGAAAGCCCCAAAGCAAGTAAATAGTGTATTTGTAATTATCACATGCCAACAGTATTTTTTCAGATGCAATAATTTCTATCTTTGATGAGTTATACGCCAAAGCCCTGAATATGACACATGCCTCAAAAAAAATGAAAACCGAATACGCTTCTGCAGAAAGAGCCAGTTTGAAAAAGACATCTGATGAGAATCAAATGTTTGGAAAAGTGGAGGTGCTCAATAAATTGCTCAATGTTACTACCTCCATGGTGGCTATTTTGAATAAAGAACGCCAGATTGTTTATGCTAACAAGTTGTTCTTTAAAAAATTGGGTGCTGCCAATTTGCATACCCTAATTGGCAAACGTCCTGGTGAAGCCATGTTTTGTATTCATGCGTTGGAGTCTCCGGGGGGCTGTGGAACAACTCAGTTTTGTACCGTTTGTGGTGCCGTAAATGCCATACTTGAATCGCAAAAAGGGGTGGTTTCTGAGAAAGAGTGTCGCATTATGACTTCTGAACAGGAGGCTTTGGACTTAAAAGTAACTGCAACCCCCTACGCATGGGAAGGTGAAGAATATACTATTTTTGCGATCGCAGATATCAGCGATGAAAAACGCAAGCAATCCCTTGAAAGAGCATTTTATCATGACATTTTGAATAGTGCAGGCGGAATTTCTGGATTATCCTCCGTGTTGGAGTTGGCCGAAGATCCAAAAGAAATGACCGATATGGCCCGGATTATTAATCGTGGCGCCAATAATTTAATTGAAGAGATTAAATCGCAGCGCCTTTTGAGTGCTGCCGAAAGCGGTGAGTTGGTGTTGTCGTGTAAACTGGTAGAGAGTATTCCTTTTTTAAAGGATTTGGCTGAACAATACTCGAAGCATGAAGTGATGGCTAATAAATATCTTTACATCGACAAATCAGCTGAAAATGTGACACTTACCACAGATGTATCTTTACTTCGACGCATTGTGGGCAACATGATCAAAAATGCGCTGGAGGCTACTATGCCGGGTAGTGCTGTTACTTTGTTTTGTACACAAACAAAAACTGAGGTGAAAATTTCTGTTCATAATAAAAGCTATATAAGTAAAGAGGTTCAATTACAACTCTTTAACCGATCATTCTCAACCAAAGGAGTAGGCCGGGGAATTGGAACTTACAGTATGAAACTTTTTGGAGAAAAATTCCTTAAAGGAAATGTTAGCTTTGAAAGTACACGTGAAAATGGCACAACTTTCAACCTAAGGTTACCCAAGCAACTTCCCGGATGCAAAGCTTATTCCTGAGAATAGTAAACGGTCTGTTTTTACAACTCAAGGTTTTTAAGTGCATCTTTTAATTCGGTATATTGGAATGTATATCCTGCATCCTGAATTTTTTGAGCTGAAATTGCTGAGCCTTTCA
>JBFHGX010000056.1:0-21642 GCA_041582875.1 Bacteroidales bacterium
CATTATCGGCAGGCTTGTGGGCGTATTTTAACGCCAAAGATTTTGAAGATGGAATTATTAAAATTGTAAATCAGGGAGGTGACGCGGATACCAATGCTGCGGTGGCCTGTAGTTTGCTAGGAGCAAAATTTGGGATAGAAGGGATTCCGGAAAAATATATTAATGGTTTACTGCACAAGGAGTTGTTGAGTGAGAAAGTGAATTTTTTTATTGATAATGATGGGGTGAGCACAAGTCCCAACGCACAAACCTGCCCGTCAGACTTGCGCTAGAGTATAATTACTGATAAAGATGGGGAAGCCTGATTCAACAATACAACCGGTACGGATTTCATTTTATGGTCTTGGTTGCAAGATATTGGTTGGTAGATTTAATGAGGCTGTGTGGGAAAGGTTAAACGCTGAAGCAAGCAAACTCAATATGCCTTTAAAATCTGCCCTATTTGATCCTTCGTTTTATAATGATCTGGCAGATATACGAATCAGATCACTGTCTGATTTGGGTAACCTTTTTAAGTTATCCGGATTAATCTATTCAAATCATAGTGTTGTTGAGGTGAGGTTGTTTGGTAAAAGAAAGCGCTCGATTAGGTTTGAGGAGATTATTGACTCGAAATCGCTTTTCCCTTTATATAGCTGCGATTTAAATAGCCACAATATTGATGAAAAGCCAAGGACTTTGGTGGTGGTTGAAAAAGAAATTGGTGTGATTAACCACTTCAAAT
This sequence comes from Bacteroidales bacterium, assembly GCA_041582875.1. Lineage (GTDB taxonomy): Bacteria > Bacteroidota > Bacteroidia > Bacteroidales > F082 > UBA6244. Next base: position 725 of record JBFHGX010000056.1, read on the forward strand.
TGATTACAGATTCGTTTTCACTTGAAAAGTTAAGTTTCGACATTAATGAACTCACCGTATCTCATTCGAAATTGAATTTTGAAATTTTATCTGGTATTCATTATGATGGGGTTAAACTGAATCCTTTCGGGAATGATGCACTTGTATGTGGGCAGTATGCTGTGGATAAGGAGTAGGTCAAGTTACAAGCGCTAGCGGGGGGACATGGTTGACAGGGAAGGCTATTGGCTGTTGGCGTTGGCTTTTAGCTGGCTGACGCACGATGGATGGGACGCGGATGACAGAGGTTGGGTGAATTTGGGTGGGTTTGGAAGTTGATTCCGAAAGCTTTAGGAATTGGCGGGAAAATGGAACACTGATTTTGTATGCACAAGTCCCGATCCACAGCCTGCCCGTCAGACTTGCGCTAGAATTGGTGATGATAAGTGTCCATTAAGGATCAAAACAAACACATAATTCAATATTGTATTAACAACACGGTATTAGGGTTAAAAAAAGAAGCAAAAAAAAGTAAAACAAAGCAACCGTTGCTTCGTTATAATTGCTAATTTTATAGCAATATAAAAACGCCTGCTAAAGTGACACCTAACCAAAGCTATATCGACGATTTTAACTTCAGCGCATTGTATTGATATAGTGTAGTTTAACAGCAATTTTATATTTTTTTATTTGTTACTGAATTGTATGCTTGCGGGCATGTTCATGTAGATTATTTGTCGTACCTGAAAAAACATTGAATGAAAAAAATTAGAATACTTGACGTAACTTTTGAGAATGAGATTGCTGCCTGGGAGGTTCCTGCACTAAGGGGTGCAATCATAGAAACCGCGGGCAGGGAAAATACTTTGTTCCATAATCATTTAAAGAAAGAATACCTATACTCCTATCCTTTAATACAATACAAGCGCATAGGGAAATTGCCCCATTTGGTCTGTATTGAGGATGGAGTTGAAGCGGTACACCATTTTTTTGAAAACAAGCAGGAAGGATTAATGCTTGGGGATAGGTTATATGAGTTAAAGGTGTATCAGTTGGGACTGAATAACTTTACGATGCAGGTTTGGGACAAGAGCTTTAATTATTTCTTACAAGAGTGGTTGCCTTTGAATCAAAAAAATTACGAGGAGTTTAAGAAGTTAACTTCGGAATTGGAACAGCTGGAGTTTCTTGAGAAAATTTTGGTTGGTAACATTCTTTCTTTTGCAAAAGGAATTGAATGGAACATTGATAAACAAATCAGGCTGAGGATTCAAAATATTGTAAGAACAAATATTTTAACGGTTAAAGGAATCAAGCGAGAAGCTTATACGGTGAATTTTACTTCAAATGTTTTTCTGCCTAATCATATTGGATTAGGCAAAAATGCCAGTATGGGTTTTGGAGTGGTAAGAAGTGTGAATAACAAGAAATAATATAGAGATGGATAACAAAAGACAAATGATTTATCTGGCAGCGTTGTTGCATGATATTGGGAAGTTTTATCAACGTTCAAGCAGTATATCGATAAAGGAATTAAACCCTGATTTTGATAAAGAGGAGTTTGGTTATCAGCATGCGGAATGGACTCATCAGTTTTTCCAGATAGAAAAGATAAAACAAACTTTAGCTAAGGTTCCGGGGTTAAAAGAAAACCTATACGAAAACCAAACTGATAATCAATTTAATGTTGCTAATTTGGCATCGAATCATCATCGGCCGCAATGTATTGAAGAGGCGTTTGTGACCTTGGGAGATTGGTGGAGTGCAGGTATAGACAGGCAGAATATTGATGCCCTAAAAGAAAAATCGTTTGGAAAAGTTACTATAGATTGGGGTAAAACACGGTATAAAACAATTCCTCTTTTTTCTGTATTTAACGGCATAAACAATGGTGATTCCAATAGTGCATTCCCTTTGAATCCACTCAACATTGAGAAGGGATTATTATTTCCAAAGCAAGTTAATTCGAAGGATGATGGTATTAATGAAGCTTTGTACCATGACCTTTGGACAAAGTTTATTGCTGAATTTGCTCAATTGCCAACAGATACGATTGAAGGGTTCAGCGAAAGTTTAACCTATTTGCTTAAAAAGTTTACCTGGAGTATTCCATCAAACACAATGGATATGGCTAACGTGAGCCTTTATGAGCATTCTAAAACCACGGCAGCCTTTGCAGAATTATTCGCCACTTATTACCAAACTCATTCAGAGGCTTTTAACTGGAACAATTCGGATAAAAGGTTAACTGTACAAGATGGTAAATACCCTGCCATGCTTTATGGTGCAGACATTTCGGGGATACAAAAATTTATATACAATATTTCCAGTAGCAAGGCTGCCAAGAGTTTAAAAGGACGCTCTTTTTATCTACAATTGCTGATTGACAGTTTAATTCAAAGAATTATCAGTCATGAAAAGATTAGGGCAACTATTGGGCATGTTGTATATTCTTCGGGAGGGAAGTTTTATCTGTTATTACCCAACACCAATGAAGTTAAAGAAGCACTGAAGGAGTTGGAGTTATATTTTGAGAAGGAACTTTGGGAAGAACATAAAGGAAAGTTGAAGATTAATGCTGGCTATATTGGTTTTGCATACCGAAACAAGAAGGAAAATAACCATTGGGAAAACTGGCTGGAAATAGAAGGATGTAAAGGTAGTTTTGATATTGGTGATTTATGGAAGGAACTATCAGACAAGATAAATCTTGAGAAAAACAGACATTTTAAAACATTACTCCTTGATCGTTGGGATGAATTTTTTGATGAGAACAATGAACAACTGAAGACAGGTGGAAATATCCAAACGTGTGCCGTTACCGGAGAACCGATTACCAATGAGAAAAATAAAATTGATGATGGGGTTTATGTCAGCACTTCGGTATTTCAACAAGTAAAGCTTGGAGAGGCTTTGAAGGGATCAAATTACCGAATTATTCATAAGAACAATGATAAACATACTTATTTGGATAAACGCTCGAAGAGGAACAACAGCATAAAGGTAATAGGTGTGTATAACTACCTGTTTAACAAGGAAGAGTTGACTTATGATGATGCTGACTTCAGGGGGATAACTTCGGCTGATGTTTCAAAGGTTATTACCATTAACAATACTGATTTTCTGGCGGCACCGCTTAAAGGGAGAAATCCAAGCTATGGTTTTCAATTTTATGGTGGAAACAGACAGGCTCAGGATGTGGCAGGAAAAGATAAAACATTTGAAGGACTCGCTAAAAATGAACAAGGTAAGCCTACTTATTTGGGCGTTCTAAGAATGGATGTGGATGGTCTGGGTGATATTTTTATACAAGGTTTTAATAAATGTGAGCGAAGTTTTTCGTCCTATGCTACACTTTCATTTCTGCTGGATGTGTTTTTTAGCGGGTATATAAACACAGTAAGGGAACACAAAAAATACAAAGATTTTGTCAATATTCTTTATTCAGGTGGTGATGACATTTTCGCCATTGGTCGTTGGGATTTAATCATTGATTTTGCGGAAGAAATCAGAAAAGATTTTAAAGCATTTGCAGGAAGGGATGATATCTCCATATCTGCAGGAATCACTATTGTAAGGAGTAAATACCCCATTAGCAAAGCTGCGGATCTTGCCGGAAAAGCAGAGTCCAGTGCTAAATTATTTAACCAAGGAGAAAAGAATGCTATTTCGATTTTCGGAGAGGTCGTTTCGTGGGATAAAGAATTTGGTGAAGTTAAAGAGTTAAAGGATGAGCTGGCGAGGTTAATTGAAAGTAACAATATGTCGCACAGTATTTTGCATAAACTCATGCAATATGCTGAGATTAAGAAAGCAAATGACGCATTTAAAGTGAAAGGAGAAACAGATAAAATTGATTTGAGTTATAAGTGGCATACCGCTTATTATTTGAAGCGATTTTTAGATCGTTACAAATTCGACATGCACAGATCTAACACTACGGACAGGAATAATATGGAAATCACCGACTTTGTACAAAAGTTACAAAAGGATTTAATAGCCAATGAAATTAGCTATGAGAAGGTAGGCCTTGCCTGCAGGTGGGCTGAGTTGGAAATCAGAGAAATTGCTGAAGATTATATATAAATAAAAAATATTTTGAACCAATAATAAATTAATACTTAAAACTATGAGTAAGTATCCAGAACAAAGTTTAAAAGAAGAATGGGTGCGGTCTGAAATTACAGATGAAGCCGTTGAGTGGACAAAGTCATTTGGCTATTTTCTACAACAGAAAGACAAATCTAACCCACTAACCACCTCACAAATTCGCAAATTTTTTGGGGAGCTGAAACGAATTCAAGCTGACCCGGAGAAATACCAGGAAGAAATTCCGATGCTAAAAGCAAAGTTGGCTTATGCGGTAGGCAGAGATGCCTCAACAAGGTTTAACAGAGACTCCAGACAAACTGAGCTCATTTATTCGACTAAGATTAAGGAGTTTTATGAAGAACTGGAAAAAGGAATTAACTGGATAAGAAGAGGTGAAAAAGGTGATTTAATCCGCTTTGTTAAACTTGTAGAATCAGTGGTAGCATTTCACAAATATTATGGAGGTAAATAATAAAAAGTATATATCATGAAACTAGTTAAAAAAATAAAGTACAGCGCTGAATTAGAGATTTTGACAGGATTGCATATTGGTGATAGTTCTGACAATGTGGAAATTGGAGGAATTGACAATCCTGTTGTCAGGAAAACGATTGATAATGTACCCTATATTCCAGGGAGTTCGTTAAAAGGCAAAATAAGGAGTTTACTGGAACAAATTGCAGGATCGGCGCAAGTAGGTGGAAACGACACAATTAATAACCTTTTTGGGTTTGCTAAAGACAATAAACCATCGAAAATCATTTTCCGCGATTCCTATATGAGCGAAGCCAGTATTAAACAATTGCAAAACTCTGAATTTACTGACATGCCTTATGCAGAGGTGAAATTCGAAAATGTAATCGACCGAGTTAAAGGAACTGCAATGCATCCAAGACAAATGGAACGAATTCCTGCCGGTGTAACATTTAATGTGGAGATTGTTGTTAATGTTTGGGATACAGATGGTGATGGCAGTCAATTGATTGACCTATTGAACAAGGGTATAAAAGCACTTGAAAACGATTATCTTGGCGGCAGCGGATCGAGAGGTTATGGTCAGGTTAAATTTGGACCATTGCAGCAGACCGAAATTAGCTTTGAAAATTACCTAGACAATTAGCCATGGCAAAGTTTAAAGTATTCAAACTCCATTTTACCTCGTTGCATCTTGGTGATGAACGTGCCGATTACGATAAAAGTAACCTGGTATATCATTCCGATTCGATGTATGCTGCCATTACCTCAGCTCTGGCCAAGGTTGGGGCAAAAATCCCTGAGGATGGTTCGTTTGGGTTTTCCATCAGCAGTTTGTTTCCCTATTACCAAAAAGAAAAAGACAGTCGCCCCGTTTATTTTTTACCAAGACTACTCCGAACGGATGCTTTTGAGCCTAAGAATAGGAAGATGGTTAAGAAAATAGCCTGGTTGGATTTACCATCGTTTAAAAAGCATATCCATGGTGAGAATTTATTTGTTGGAAATAGCCATTTATGTAAAATGAAAGGGGATTATTACACCGAAGAAATTATAGAGGAAAACTTTATTACTTCGCGTGTTAACCCACGTGTGACCATTTCGCGTGACGGACTGGAAGATACCCGGCCTTTTTATATGGATCGTTTGTTCTTTAAAGAAAAATCAGGTTTGTACTTTTTGGCGACAGGCCATACGGAAGTTATAGAAAGAGCTTTAGAAGTATTGAAGGATGAAGGAATTGGCACGGACCGAACCATTGGAAATGGTTTCTTTGATGTGGAAATGGACCATATTGAAATGGAACTACCCAAAAGTGATACGATTAGTAATTTGTCGATGTTTATTCCTGAGAGCAAGGAACAATTGGAAGGCCTTTTTGGAACGGAGCATCTGGCTTATCAATTTGAAAAAAGAGGCGGATGGATTACTGATTCGGGACTGAACACTTTTCGCAAGAATAATATCTACATGTTTGATGAAGGTTGTCTTTTTGGCCATAGAGACAAAATTGACAAGGAAATAGTGTTGGGAAAAGTGGTTAATTTAAAACCAACCATTGAGCATGTTGCCATTGATCATCCTATTTTTAGAGATGGCAGGGCACTGTTTATTCCGGTTGTTATATAGCGGTATTAATTTGTTGATACCGAAAATAAACGACTAAGCTTGTTTATAAAATTCACGGTAAAAAAACCATGAGATCATGAGTGATTATTTAAATAATAAATACCATCTGGAGATGGAAGTATTGTCTCCATTGCATATTGGCGCCGGGCAGGAAAAGGATTGGATGAAAGGGGCAGATTATGTAATTGAGCAGAGTAAACTATATAAGTTAAACCACAAGAAACTACTTAGTAAGCTTAGTGCCGATGAACTTTCAACTATCTTACTAACGAAAGATGATGAGGCGCTTAAAAGAAAAATAGCCGGAAATGTAGCGGACGTGGCGGATGAAGTATTTGATGCTCCCACAGCTTCGGATAACGACATTAAGGGTTTTATAAAAAATGGTTTGACCAACAAGCCTTTTGTTCCAGGAAGTTCGGTAAAAGGTGCCCTTAGATCCATTATACTGAATTATTTGATAGAAGGAAGTAAGCCATTTAAATTGAATGAACGGGAGATTTTTGGAGACTCTAATAAAGGTGACGAATTTATGCGGTTTGTAAAGGTTAGTGATGCATCTTTTAACCTGACTCATTTGACCAATACTAAAATATTTAATTTGTACGGGCAAGCACCACAGTTAAATGGCGGTTGGAAACAAAGCGGAGGAAGATATGGAAAGACGACCCACGAATTTAATCCACAGGGATTCAACACAATTTATGAAGTAATAGGAGCTGGTGAAACGGGAAGTTTTACGCTATCACTTTCGGACACCGGATTTGATAATCTACTAAAAGACCAAAAGACACGTATTTTACATGAGAAGAAAAAGAGTGACCTTGTTCATCTGGATATTAAAAAGCACTTGTTTAAGTTGATTAATGAACATACCATTAAGTATATACAAAAGCAAATTGCCTTTTTTAATAAATATCCAAACAATGAAACTGATATTATACTTGATGCGTTGAACAGGATAAAAGAACAAATACCATCAGATCATTCGGCTTGTGTATTGCAAATGTCGGGAGGCAGTGGTTTTCATTCTATTACCGGCGATTGGCAATTCAATGATTTTTCGATAGATTCCATCGATGTTGGTGCCCGGAACCGAGGAAAATTAAAAGGATCCCCCTCTGCAAAATCAAGAAAAATTGCCACTGACGGAACACGTTTTGAACTCATGGGATTTGTAAAGCTTAGTATTCTTTCTGAGGAATTGATAGCTCAACGGGCTGCTGAACAGGAAGCAAAAGCAGAAGCTGACCGAAAGGCAGAAGAGCTGAGAAAGGCCATTATACTTGAAGAAGAACAGCGTGCCGAAGCCGAAAGATTAGCCAGGTTAGAAGCGGAACGACAAGCAGAAGCTGAAAGGTTAGAAAAGAAAAGACTTGAGCGTAAAGCTGTCGAAGATTTGCTGCGACAAAAAGAAGATGAGTTAAAAAAATCGCAAGAAGCCAATATACTAAAGAAAGAAACTGAACTGGGAGAATTGCTCAGTAAAGGACTTCTCGAATTGAATGGTTTAAATGATTTTGAAAAAGGGAAAAAAATTACGGAAAGCTATTTTAAAGCAAATAATAGCGCACTTATTACCGACCCTGTACAGATAGACTTATTGAAACAATTTGTTGCAGCCTGTATAAGCAAAAGCAATAAACGCTGGAAAAAAGCAGGGAAACAAGATTGGGTACTCGTGGTAAAGTGGGTTGGGAAAGAAATGGCTGAGCAATGGTTTGATAAATTAAACCTTAAATAATGCAAAACTACATTAACCAACTCATACAGGATTTCAATCTAGCAGAAGATGATCCGGTTGAAGAATTTGAGGCGGCCATGCTTGAAATCAAGGAGTCTAAACCAATACCTGCCGAATCAATTTTGGGGGTGAGTTATGAAGAACTACCTCCTGCTGACAGAATGACTACAGAACAAACACAGTGTCTTTTAGAGGCCATGCTCAATGCGCTTTCTGCAAAAGGAACCAGCGTTTGCTTTCCCGGCAATGGAGTGCCTGTTGCTTTGGCATATAGTGAGTTGCGTGAACAGTTTAAAAAAGGTTTCCATACCATGCCAGGTTGGACTATCGATTTTTGTAGTGGATGGTGTCCCGATTGTGCCTTTGCGGATTATTGTACTTCAAAGGATGATACATGGACTACGGAAGAATTGGAAGCAGAGCGACGGCTGCAAGCCGGAGATCAATAGGTCTTAAAATATTTGCACTATGACTTCGCGAAAAGTAAACGAATTAAGGAAAAATGCTAAGTTTGATGAAGCTCTGGAACTGGCACTAGAGAACTTTGCCAATGATCCGGATAATGTTTGGAATAAAAGGGCTTTGGCATGGGTTCATTATGAGTTTTTGAAAAAAGCTCAAATCGAAAATAACCTCGATGACTACATTAAAAACCTAAAAGCGATTCGGTTATTGAAATTGTCGGATTCCGACACCATGTTGTTTGATTCATGTGCATGGTCAATAGGTAAATTGTTGTACCATTCTAAAAATGTGAGTCCTGAAAGTCTAGAAAATATTTTTAAAGTAATCGACACGTATCATTTCTCAAAACCTGGCGACTCATACTCTTTTTTGATGAAGTCTTTTAACACGCATGCAAATGATTGGTCTGGTTTTGTTGAATTTACCAATTGGTGGGGGCTCGACAATTTTGAACAAAAAGACTATAAGAAATTTGACCTGGAAAATGGAAAGAAGATTCCTTCATTGGTAGAAAGTGTTTTTATTTCCATTTCGAAACAGCTTTTGAAGAGGAATAATTCCGATGAAATACAGCGATTTATCCCTGATATTAAGGGACTTTGTGCGAATCACAAAGATATGCAATACCCACCATATTACCTTGCAAAGTTGTTGCTGGTAATAGGAGATATTGAGGAGTTTTGGAAAATATTTCTGCCCTTTGCTCGTAAAAAACAAAAAGACTTTTGGGTTTGGGATTTATTGAGTGAAACATACGAACATGATTCAAAAGCGCATCTTGCCTGCCTTTGTAAAGCACTTGCTTGCGGTGCACCCGACAAATTCACGATAAACGTGAGAAATAAGTTGGCCGAATCATTGGTACACCGACAATTATTCAAGGAAGCCAAATATGAATTTGAGATAATTATACAAACCAGAAAAAATGAAGGATGGTTTGTATCCGAAAAGCATCTGGCTTGTCAGAATTATATTTGGTGGAAATCAACAGATTCGGTAAAAAGTAATTTGAGTTTTTACACAAAGTATATTCCTCTGGCCGAGAGTCTACTATATCAGGATATTCCTGAAGAACTGCTTGTGGTGGAACGTGTGAATGAAGCAAAAAAAGTAATTCATTTCGTGGTTTCGAAAACTAAATCAGGATGTATTTACTATGGGAACTTTAATATTTCACCAAATAGAGGAGATGTTTTCTCTGTACGTTTCAACTCTGTAAACCACCTTTCAAAGTCCAATTTCTATCAGGTAAAAAATCTCTCACTAAGCGAAAAACAAATGCCGGAGGAGGTTGCAAAAAATATATCAGGGATACTAACGGTTAAGCCAGGCAATAGTTTTGGGTTTGTACAAGATGTTTTTGTTTCTGACCAACTTTTGCAAGAGAACCAACTAAAACACAATCAACATGTTGCCGGCATGGCTATTGTCAGGTTTAACAAATTAAAAAAAAACTTGGGGATGGAGTGCCATTAATCTGACGAAAACAATTAATAATGAGTAAGATACTGATCAATATACTAAGTGAGCAAAGTATTCCAAATTATCTGGCCATTAAGGAGCTCCAGCCTGATAAAGTGATTGCCCTTACTTCAAAGGAGTACGAATATCAGGTGGGTATTTTTGCCAACCTAACACAAGTGGAACACGCTAAATTAAAAGTAGATCCGTACAACCTGCAACAAAATAAAGCTGTATTACAAGTCCTTCTGGAAGAAATTAAAGAAGATGGAGAAATTGTAATCAACTATACGGGTGGGACAAAGGTTTTGGTTGTTTCGGTTATTCTTGAGGTAATGGTGTCGTCGAATCGGCAACTTTCTCTGGTTTATGTTAACAGCAAAAGCAATTTACTCGAGTTTTTATCTATCGATGAGAACAAAACAACAAATTCATCACAGCGAGAAATAAGTACGCGGATTCCATTGGCTGTTTACGTGGGACTTAAGAATGAAAAACTACTCAGTACATCGAATCTTATTCGGGCATACACGGCTGATCGTTTCGAATTGTCAAGTGCGCTGTTACAAGATTGGGAATTGTCGGGAATATTTAACAACCAAAAGCAATATTTTGAAACAACAGGAAAAGGTTTGATTCCCAAATTAGTTTATGAGGTTACCACTCCAAAATATAAACTGAAATGGAATAAATCAGAGATGGAAGTAATAACCCGATTGAAGCAATATAGATACCCGCATAGCGATGGGGGTACGTATTTTGCCGGGATTTGGCTTGAAGAATATGTGTTTTATAAACTTCGGCAAAGCGACTATTTCGATGAGTTGCTTTATGGTGTTAAATTTGACTACACTTCATTCGGTGAGCAAAAAACAGGAAAGAAACAAGTGTTTAAAAATGAGATTGATGTGGTGGTTGGGAGCGGTGCGAAAACCATTTTTATCGAATGTAAATCCGGTAATGTAACCCAGGATCATGTTTACAAACTTAAAACCTTACGCGACCATTATCTAGGCACCTTTGGTCAGGCTATTTTGGTGGCGCGTTTTAAGCCGGGTAAGCATATTATTGAAAAATGCAATGATGCAGGTATCCTTCTGGTTTCAGGTAAGGATATTCAGAATATTGATCATATTGTTAATGAATTAATCTAAAAAGTTATGGGAAGAAAAGTGTTTATTTCGGTGTTGGGTACAAATCATTACGTTGAAGCCAGGTATTATTGTGGGCTTAAACAAACTGGAAAAGAGTTGGTAACCAGATTTGTTCAGGAACAATTAATATCCAATATTTGCAAGCAATGGGGTAGGGAGGATAGAATTTTCATGTTGTTGACAGAAGATGCAAAAAAGAATAATTGGAAAAGTCCTGCTCAAAAAGGTAATAAAAAGGGTGAGTATATTGGTTTAGAAGAGATTGTTGCTTCAATTGGGTTGAATTGTAAATGTGAAGAGATCCCAATTCCAGATGGTTTTTCAGAATTAGAGATTTGGGAAATATTTGAGGAAACATTCTCAAGATTAAATGAATGTGATGAAATTTATTTCGATATAACTCACGCATTCAGGTCCATTCCAATGCTTATTATGGTTCTTATTAACTATGCAAAATTTTTAAAAAATGTTGAAATAAAGAGCATTTCATATGGTGCTTTTGAGAAATTAGGTCCTGCTTATAAGGTGGAAAATGAAATAGATGTTGAAAATAGATTTGTACCTATTACCGAGTTAATAAGTTTTTCAGCTTTACAGGATTGGACAAATGCTGCCAATAATTTTATTAGTCTAGGAAATGCAGATAAACTCTATGAACTTGCAAAAAATGATATCAAACCATTTGCTGTAGAATATAAAGGCGCCAATGAGAGCTTTAATAGCCTAAATCAAGTTATTAATAAGCTGCCTGATTTCATCTCAAATATTGAAACATGTCGAGGAATTGATATTGTGACAAATAACCTCGGTGCTTTATTAAATAAAAACCTAGATAATATCAACGAGCAGTTTATTTCACCTTTAAATCCAATACTAAAGAAAATTGAAGAAAAGATTTATCCTTTTAAAAATGAGAATAATTTGATTAATGGGTTCAATGCGGTTAGATGGTGTATAGATAACAATCTAATTCAACAAGGGTTTACTATTCTTCAAGAAAATATGATTTCACTAATTTTGGATGAAGTTCAGCTGGAAACAGAAAGCCTAATCAATCGAAATATAATTAGCGCTGCTTATAAAATATGTACAAATAATATATTGGAAAAGGACTGGAAAGGCGATGCTAGAGAGCATCCCAGTATTACGATGAAAATTTTAAGTGAATCGTCTTTGATTAATATTTTGGCCAAAGACTACAGTATAATTACAGACCTACGAAATGACATGAATCATTCAGGGTATCGAAATAATCCTGTGTCAGCAAAAAAATTAAAAAGTATTTTATCTGAAAGGTATTGCAGTGTTTTATCTAAAGTTAATCTGTTAAGCTAATCATTTATCAAATACGACATTTTAAATACACATCCGTGTATATTTCCTAAAAAAAATAATACTTAAATACAGTTGCCGGATTAGAAGTTAAAAGTAGCCATTAAGTAGTACTAAAAAAAGACAAAATACTTCTGAAATACCGTTAAAACCATATCCATACCACAAATACACAAATAATGGATAAATGTCAACCGATACCATTCGCGCATTCGTGGCATAAAAACGCTTATCCCCTATCAATTAAAATTAACACTATATGAAAGATTTAATATACAAAGATTTAACCTACGATATTTTTGGGGTCTGCATGGAAGTCCATAACAATCTGGGAGCAGGTTTTTTGGAGGTGGTTTATAAGGATGCGCTTGAATATGAGTTCAGAAACGCAGAAATTAATTTTGAAAGAGAGAAGGAGTACGTTGTTCAATATAAAGATGAAATATTGCCGCATAAATTTTTTGCTGATTTTGTGGTTTATGACGGTATTATTTTGGAAGTGAAGGCCCTTTCTAAAGGTTTTTCAGATCAGCATATGGCCATGTGTATTAATTACTTAAAAGTTTCCGGGCTTCATTTGGCGTTGTTGGTCAATTTTGGAGAACCACGACTGAATTATAAAAGAATAGTGCTTTGATGCTTTAAGTCACGAATGTATGAGTGAATGCTTATGGCCACGAATGCACGAATGGTATTTTGTGTAAAGTTATGGAGAAATGTTTGAGGCCACGAATCATGCCTCAGGCAGACAAGTTGCACAAATGGGAGAGTGAAATAATGATGGCCACGAATGCACGAATGGATTGTGATAAATGTACAGGTGTATGTTTGTTGTAGTTAATGTATGAATGGAACTGAAATAATGATGGCCACGAATGCGCGAATGATTAAAGAATTTAACTCTAACTAAGAAGAAAGAATTATGTTAATAAACTTTTCTAATCACCCTTCAGTTAATTGGTCTGAAAGTCAAATAGCTATGGCCAAAAGTACTTTTGGTGCTTTGGTTGATGTGCCTTTTCCGGCCGTTGATCCTGGTGCTCAGGAGCGAGAAATTGATCAAATGGCCTTAGATTATTATTCAAGGTTAACCACCATGCTGGATGAATGTGCCAATGAGCCTTATGTTAATGCTGTTCACATTCAGGGTGAGTTCACCTTTGTGTTTCGGTTGGTTACATTACTGAAGGCTTCGGGTATACGGTGTATAGCATCTACTTCGAATCGTAATGTGGAATTCGAAGAGGGTGGAGAAAAATTGGTGAAGTTTGATTTTGTTGGTTTCCGTGATTATTAGGAATGGGTTATGAAGAATACTGAAAATTATTATCCTTTTAAACTTACTGAAGAGCAGGAAGAGCTTGTAAAGCGGCTACTTGCTTTTATAAGATCAGATGAAAAAGTTTTCATACTAAAAGGTTATGCCGGAACGGGAAAGACGACCATTATGCAGGGGCTGGTTAAGCTTTTTGGAGAACAGAAGAAACCTTTTGCCCTGATGGCTTCTACCGGAAGAGCTGCCAAAGTAATGAGCCAGAAAGCACGTTTTCCTGCTGCTACCGTACACGGAAGTATTTATGCCCTGCAAATTGTAGAACTACCCAAGAAGGATGAAAAAGCGGAGGAGGCCAATTACCGACTTACTTTCAGACTTAAAATGCCAAATTTTAACGAAAGGGTGGTTTATTTTGTGGATGAAAGTTCGATGTTAACCAACTCCTTACAGAGTGGAGGATCCATTGCTTTTGGCAGTGGCAGGTTGCTTGATGACCTATTTAAATTTGCAGGACAGGGAAAAGTGGTATTTATTGGTGATCCAGCCCAGTTACCACCGGTTAATTCAAAATTTTCGGCTGCACTAAGCCGTGAATTTTTAACAAGCACGTTCGACCTGAAGGTAACCGGTTTTGAGCTCAAGCAAGTTATGCGTTATCGGCAAGATTCAGGCATGTACTACAACACGAGTTTACTACGTGAAGTAATCCTCTCTAACAGGTTTCCACCCTTGGCCATTAAGGCGCATGGTTTTGATGATATTCAGGTTTACAAACACGACAATGATTTGGTTAGTAAGTATTACGAGGTTATTAAAACCATTGGTGTTGATTCGGCGATATATATCACCTTATCGAACAAGCAGGCTGCATTGGTAAACAATAAAATACGCGCCCATTTATGGGGATATAAAAACACTGCATTTTTGAAGTCAGGCGAATCGTTAATGGTAGCACGAAATAATTATCTATATGGGCTTAATAATGGCGATTTAACTGTAGTAGATAACATTGAAAATGAAGGAATAAAGAAAGCCGGTCTCGAGTTTCGATATATAACCATTAGTGTAACGGATCCTGATCCGGAAAAGGGCCAGATATTAAAGCGGGTATTGATTAATGTGGATTTGCTTTCGTCGAATAACAGAGATTTAAGTGCCAGTCAGGATACGGAATTGCTGCAAAATTATTTTGGGCGCATGCGTGTTATTGCCACTGAAATATGGGAATTGCTTAACCAGGTAACAGATGTAGAAAAGCGCCGATCCATTTTGGGTGAAAAGATAAAAAGGTTTGATATCAATTTGGATGTTGATTCAGTGATAGAAAAAGCCCCATCGAAAAAATCCCTTATAAAATCCATTGCTTACGACAACATGCAGACAGATCCATACCTAAACGCGTTGCGGGTAAAATACGGATATGCCATTACGTGTCATAAAGCCCAGGGCAGTGAATGGCCAGAAGTATTTATTCACATGGAGCGGTCGATGTTTTATTTTGACAAAGAGAATCAATACCGTTGGGCTTATACCGCTTTAAGCAGGGCCGAAAAAAAGATTCATCTGTTGAACAATCAATGTTTATATTAAAAGAAGAATTATGGAACTTGTTTTAAACACTTTTGGAACCACTTTGGTAAAAGAGAATGGAAATTTATTGGTGATTCATAAGGATGGTAAACAGGCCATACCAATGGATAAACTGAAAACTATACTGATAAGTAAGGGTGCAAAACTTAGTTCTGATGCAGCCTTACTGGCAATAGAAAACGAAATTGAAATACTATTTGTGGACAATAGTGGCACACCTCAAGGCCGATTGTGGAGTGTTAAATACGGATCAGTGTCAACAATTCGGCGAAAACAGCTCGACTTTACCCTTTCGCCCCAAGCGGTGGAATGGATAAAAGAAATTATTTTTCAGAAGCTTGATAATCAAGCAGCTTTACTTTTTTCTTTAGCTCCCATTGATTGGGAATTTCAATCAAGTTTAGATAAAGCACTGAATAAAATTAATGATTATAAAATCAAAATTAAATCTGCCAAGGCAAGTGTCATTAGCGAAATCGCCCCAAGTTTACGAGGTTGGGAAGGAGCTGCTTCAAGATTATATTTTGGGATTATTAATATGATGCTACCTTCCAATTATCAATTTGAGGGTCGCACACAACATCCGGCCACAGATGTATTTAATTGTTTACTTAATTATGGTTATGGTATACTATATGGTAAGGTTGAAGGCGCATTAATTAAAGCTGGTTTAGATCCATATGTGGGTGTAATGCATCGCGAAGACTACAATCGACCGGTGATGGTTTTTGATGTTATTGAAATCTATCGGGTTTGGATTGATTATGTGGTGATAAAACTGGTACAACAAGAGGTGATCAATGCTGATTGCTATTCAATAAAAGAAGATGGTTCATATTGGCTTGAAGGCTTGGGAAAACGCATTCTTATTCAGTCGGTAAATGATTATTTCGATGAAGTAGTTATGATGGGCGGAATCAACCGGAGTAGAGCCAATCACATTGGACTCTTTGCTCAAAAGTTAGCCACTAAAATGATGAAATTAAAATTGTAAGGGTATCATGATTTGTCTTGGAAGAAACATAAAACAACCAAACGATCCATTGGAAAAAATCACAATTACGCAATTGGCCGATAAAATAAGGAATCCGAATTTGGTCTTTATCAATTTTATAACGCAATTAAGACAAGTTCAGGCCATCGATGCCAAAAAGTACCGTGAATTAAAAACCAAACTGCCCTATGTTGTGGGTGCCTTGTTTAATCCATTGTATCGAAAAATTGAACATTTTGCTAAAGCAAATTATTTTATCCTCGATATCGATCATGTATCGCATAAGGAGTTTGCGATCGAAGATTTGGTGGTGAAATTAAAAAAAGACAACAGAATATTACTCTTATTCAAATCTCCTTCAGGCGATGGACTAAAAATTTTTTTTAAGGTAAAAGAACCCTTCTATGATCATGGGAAATACACCCTGTTCTACAAATTATTTGCACAAAAGTTTGCAACAGATTACCAACTTGACCAAGTGGTTGACAAACGAACATCGGATGTAAGCAGAGCTTGTTTTGTTAGTTACGATCCTGATATATGGCACAATACAGCTTTCGAAAGTATTGACACCCAGGCATACATAAATTTTGAAAACGAATTACAGCTCACAGAAATCAATACAATACTAAAAGAGCATGACAAACAACAATTAACCGAAAAGCCGCCTAACCTACCAGGACAGGATATGCCGGATGATATTATCCAACAAATAAGGGAAAAACTGAATCCAAAGCTTACAGAAAAAAGAGAAAAGCATATATACGTGCCGGACGAATTAACCACCATTATCGACCTGATACGGACAAATTTGTTGACCTACCAAATTGAAGTAGTTGAAATAGTAGATATTCATTATGGAAAACAGTTTAGACTAAGGCTAAATCACTTACAAGCCGAAATAAATGTTTTCTATGGCAAAAAAGGTTATTCCATTGTTAAAAGTACTAAAAGTGGGTGTAATGCTGATTTAGTCGACATAGCCTATGACATTTTTTACACAAGTATTTTGTAGTAAACATCTATTGGGCTATGGCTAAAAAAAGGAATAAAAAAGTTGAATTATCATTTGTTGAAAAAATGCTATTATTTCACAAAGCTGGATTTTCACATTCCGGAGCCTCCCACGCAAAAACTGAAGATAACGAACTACTTGACCTACCCGAACGCATTCAAAAAGTATTACAAATAGTAAACCGAACTCATTTAACAGCTACCCAGATGCTCTACTTCATTATGTATGATATCGAAAACAATAAAGTTCGTACGGCAATATCAAAGTACCTTGAAAAAAATGGATGTTTACGTGTTCAAAAATCTATTTTTTTTGCTGAAACCGAGAGAACGGTGTACAATCAAATTTATAGTGATTTAAAGCATATACAAGAATTATATGATAATCACGATAGTATATTTTTGGTTCCAGTTTCAACCGACCAAGTGCGATCGATGAAAATTATTGGGCAGAGCACCGATTTTGATTTGGTTATTGGAAATAAAAACACTTTGTTTTTTTAAAGATGGAGTCCACTCTAAAAAGGTCATAAAGTTGATATAAATCTTACAAATTAGAGGCGTAATAAGCTTTTTTTTGGTATCTTTCTACCAATAAAAAGAGCTATATGTTTAAAAAAAATGAAGACTATAAGCAATATGAACTTTTTAGTATTGCAAGCACTCTTTCCAAAAAACAGTCGAAACTATTACGTAAGTCAATCGAACATAATTTTCTTATAAATATTTTTTCAAAGATAAATGAATCAGATTTTGAAGTACTATATTCCAACAAGAAAAGCAGGCCAAATACCCCTGTTAATCAACTCGTAGGTTCGTTAATACTCAAACATCTATTTAATTGGACCTATGATGATTTATTCAGGAACCTCAATTTCAATATACTAACCAGACATGCACTAGGTATTCAATCTTTGGATTACAACATTTTTTCAGAAGCAAGTATTTTTAATTTCCAGAATAGGATAAGTGAACATTTCATAACAACAGGGCAAGACTTGCTATCCCAGGTATTTGATAGCTTAACAAAGGATCAACTAAATGAGTTTGGAATAAAAACGGATATCCAAAGAGGCGACAGCTTTCTGGTTGGCTCAAATATATTTGATTATACACGTCTGCAGCTACTTGTAGAGGTATTGCTTCGCTTTCTTAAAATGTTAGAGAAAGAGGGTCGGATTAAATTGAATGTCCTTCTGGAAAAATACACCAAACAGACAGCTGGACAATATATTTACAGAATACAGAAGGAAGACTTACCAAAAGAGATGAATCAATTATCAGAAGTGTATCATGATTTATATACTTCATATAAAGATAGTTGCGAGGAAAAGTCTATATTCAAAATATTCGAGAGAGTTTATTATGAACATTTTATTGTAATCGACAACAAGGTTAACATCATCTCATCTAACCAATTACATAGTGGGATCCTCACGTCACCGGATGACACAGAGGCTACTTATAGATATAAGAGGCGAATAATTAGTAAAGGGTATAGTGGTCATATCTCGGAAACTGCAAATCCAACCAATAAGATTAATTTGATTACAGATGTTGTTTTGGAACCCAACAATATACATGATGCTACAATATTAGAAAAACGTTTACCTGAGATGCTTGATAAAACACCAGATTTATCTGAATATCATTGTGATGGAGCGTATGGAAACGCTGAAGTGGATAAGATAATGGAAAAGAATGATATAGCTCAAATTCAAGCTGCAATACCAGGAAGAAAAGCATTTGCTGAAATAAAAATAATAGAGAAAAGCACAGATGAATATTGGGTTAGTTGCGAGAATGGACAGCTCTGCAAGGCCGAGAAAACAGAAAAAGCTTGGAGAGTGAAATTTGACACAAAGGTATGTAGTGAATGTCCTCTAAATGAGATTTGTGCAACGAGTAAACACATGAGAAAAAAGACCTCTAGTCGATTATGGTATTTTGGCCAGGATAAAATACTCCTAGATAAACGCAAACAAAACTTCGAAAAGTTACCAAAAGAGAAAAGGAAGATAAGAGCAAATGTTGAGGCTACAGTAAAAGAAATGAAAAGAGGTATTAAAAATGGCAAACTAAGAGTTCGAGGACAAGCAAAAGCAGTCCTTTACATAATTATGACCGCAATTGCTGTAAATCTAACTAGAATACATAAGTATTCTGTTGGTATAGAGCCAATTTCAATATTAAATGCTATAATTTATACATATTTCAACCTAATTATGTTAGCATATCATCCACAAACAACATTTTCACAAAAAAACCAACATATACTAACTCAATTTAAAAATGCTGCTTGAAATAAACGCTGGTTTTTAGAGTGGACTCAAAGATGGCAAAAAAGAAAGAAAGAAGCCTTATATTTGGTACTTATAATTTAACCAATGAAAGGAAACATATTGTACTTTTGCACCCCCCAAAAAAGGAGTGTTTTTTTAACAGAAAATGCCATAAAAACACCAAATATCGTTCATAAACAGTTGTATTACTACGTGATACAAAATTCAGTCTCAAAGAGTAACTTCCACTAAAACAAGGATTAAGACATATTTTTTTCAATTTCAAAAGCGGCCAGCTCATAAGCTCAAAGAGTAACTTCCACTAAAACAAGGATTAAGACCATGCTAACTTTAATACTTCATTAAGTTCGTCAATTCTCAAAGAGTAACTTCCACTAAAACAAGGATTAAGACTGAATTAACTCTCAAGTTTTGAGGATAATTTTTTGACTCAAAGAGTAACTTCCACTAAAACAAGGATTAAGACGTTTTCATGTTGGTTCGGTTAAGTATCATTGGTTTTTGCTCAAAGAGTAACTTCCACTAAAACAAGGATTAAGACTGATATTTTTGTCTTTTTTCGTTTTTACTGAAAAAGCCTCAAAGAGTAACTTCCACTAAAACAAGGATTAAGACAATTGATCAGCACCAACAATTACACAATTGCCGTAAGGCTCAAAGAGTAACTTCCACTAAAACAAGGATTAAGACTAATAATATCCACTTTATTTCTATTTTTTAAATTACTCAAAGAGTAACTTCCACTAAAACAAGGATTAAGACCCCACAATTTTAAAACTATCAGGAATGGCCACAAACCTCAAAGAGTAACTTCCACTAAAACAAGGATTAAGACGTTTGTCTTGTGTTAATTCAGTTGAAGTATAATTTCTCAAAGAGTAACTTCCACTAAAACAAGGATTAAGACTTAACCCGCAGGCTTTCAAAGTCGATCAACCCCAGCCTCAAAGAGTAACTTCCACTAAAACAAGGATTAAGACAAGCAATCACAGTTTTCTATTAGATGAAATTTAAAATCTCAAAGAGTAACTTCCACTAAAACAAGGATTAAGACCTGTTAAGAGTGCTTCTAAGACTGATTTAATTTTTTGCTCAAAGAGTAACTTCCACTAAAACAAGGATTAAGACTTCTAAATTTTTCATCGTTTTATTATTTTAGTGGTTCTCAAAGAGTAACTTCCACTAAAACAAGGATTAAGACAAATTTGCCATCGTTTTATTATTTAAGTGATTATTTCTCAAAGAGTAACTTCCACTAAAACAAGGATTAAGACCGATTCAATTAAGCGTATTGAGTTTGATGCGGATACTCTCAAAGAGTAACTTCCACTAAAACAAGGATTAAGACATTTTAACCATCCATTTTTAAGGTTATAGACAGACTGCTCAAAGAGTAACTTCCACTAAAACA
>JBFHGX010000057.1:0-21449 GCA_041582875.1 Bacteroidales bacterium
AACGACAACATGATGAATGGACTTATGTATCTCCTCATTTCCAATGTATTTGGCATTACTCTGGCTGCTGCCGGATATTACATTTCAAAACTTTTTTAATGCACGAAATTGAACCATACTATCATTGGCGGGATTTCTATGTAGCTTCAGAAGATCCACATTCGCCGTTCTATGGCAACGAATACAGTGAGTTCTTGCTCACCAATGCCATATACAATTACTATATCCACCCTCAATGGGATCAGTTCGGTTCGGCAACGCTTTACATGAAACTCCTCATGGTCAACGATGAATATCAGTATGCCATTTTGGAACTTATCGGGGAATGGAATGACACCCTGTACAATGATGTAATGTACTTGTATCGACAGGTTGTGGAGCCTTTGTTGGAGCGCGATATTACACATTTTATTCTGTTAGGTAATCATGTACTGAATTTCCATGCCGACACTTCTGATTATTACGAAGAATGGGCAGACAACCTGGCAGATGGATGGATTGCCTGTCTGGATTTCCGGGAGCACATCATCCGGGAGTTTTCAGATGCCAACATCGACTATTACATGGCCATGGGTGGCAAATTTAATGATGTTAATTGGCGGTCACTTTCGCCCAACCAACTGTTTCATTTGGTGGATGGATTAATTACCAAACGATTGAATGCCTGATGAAAAAAGCTTTTAGACTGACTATTTACGGTAAAGTTCAGGGAGTTGGATTTCGATTCTACACCCGAAAAAAAGCAAGCGAACTCAACATTTCCGGCTGGGTAAAAAACAAGACAGATGGAACAGTATATGTGGAAGCCGAGGGCGAACAACAGGATTTGGCCACCTTTGTGGATTGGTGTCACTTGGGACCTGAGTGGTCAGACGTGCGAAAGGTACAGCAACAGGAAATTCCTGTGCCGGGTTTTGAAGGGTTTGTTGTGAGGTAGCGGTTTTCATTTGGAGAGGGCCCCGCATCAGCGTTTCATGCCTACAGCAGACACGTGCAACGCGGATGGTTTATATCCTTGCATTTGTAATGCACTATACCTAGGGGATTTGGCTCGCTAAACTCAATTTTTTCAGCGAAAATGCGATACCAATGACAACTTTTTGTAATAATATGAATATCAGTCATATGTTGAATTTAGAATATCGAACACCGATTTCAGAAGTAAGGGAGAAGGACGAATCAACCCTCTAATCCAACTTCATCATTCATTATTCGTTAATCGACATTCGATATTCAGTCCCATTGTCATCATACTATGTGCGTCCGCCTGCGGCGGAGTGCTGAGTCTCGAAATGACAGGGTTTTTCTTTTTGCCTCTTCATCATACTCGGAAGGACAATCTCACAATTGATCCTTCCAAGCCCTTAAAAACTCCCTTTTCCCTGGAGGTCCGGGAAGTTTTTCGATACGAAACCCTGCAGATTTCAAGGCGCGTTTTACCAATCCTTTACATGAATAGGTAACCAGTACACCCCCGGGTTTAATTGCCTGATACAATTTTTCAAATCCTTCTTCTGTCCACATTTCTGGTTGACTTTCCGGCGAAAAAGCATCAAAGTAAACCACATCGAACAACTCAGGTTCAAACAATAACTCCTGAAACGGTTCGTGAATTTTCTCAAGATAAAAATGCACAGTCAGGGAGGTTTGCATTTGTGGTGATTCATGCATGCGTAAAAACAAGCTTGCATCCATCTCCAACAAAGAAGGATAATTTAGCTGTTGAGATTCCTCTGGGAAAATAGGATATAATTCTACTGCTGTATAGTGGATATTAACCCCTTGCTCCTCCCCTAACTTCATCGAAAGCAAAGCATTTAAACCAGTTCCAAAACCTACCTCGAAAAGAGATATGTGAGATTGTTTTAAGAATAAGCTTAACCCCGCTTCAATAAAAATATGGCGCGACTCCTGAATGGCTCCAAAGGTGCTGTGGTAGTGCTCTCCACTTGTAGGATTATAAAGCGTGGCAGAACCGTCTGAGGTAATTACGGGTATATTTGAAGTGGTCATTCACTATTTTTTATTACGCGAAGATCTACAAAAAAGCTGAGGGCGCTTTACATTTATCAAAAAAAACACCTCCCACCAAATCACAAAGACTCAAAGGGGTACAAATAATCATTTATAATGGTAAATAATTAAAAATCATTCACTTTACTTCTCGCAATACCTAAGTGCCGTCAAAACGATTCAAAAGGTAACTGTAGAATTATATTCTGTCGCGCCAAGCAAAACACTTAAAACCAGTTCAAAAAACTAACACTTTTTGAGAACAATGAAGAACACAAAAATAAATATTAGCAACCTATTTCTTTTACTCATGAAATCAAATTTGAAGGTACATTTGTGCGCTTATTTTCACTTAAAATCTGGTTAATAAAGATGTATTTATGAAAGGGATGTACACCATTGCACTGCTCATTTTATCGAACACCTTCATGACCTTTGCCTGGTATGGGCACCTCAAATTCAAGGAATGGAAATGGTTCGATGGTTGGCCACTATTGGCCATTATTCTCATTAGTTGGGGAATCGCATTGTTTGAATACCTGTTTCAGGTTCCTGCCAATCGCCTTGGATTCAATGAAAATGGAGGACCATTTTCACTGGTCCAACTTAAAGTAATACAGGAAGTTATTACTTTAGTGGTCTTTTCTGTATTTACTTTGGTTTTATTCAAAAATGAAACCTTCAAATGGAATCATTTAGTCGGTTTTGGCTTGTTGATCTTGGCAGTTTACTTCATCTTTAAAAAATAATCAACAAAAGGCTCATTCCTTTTACAAACTCACTTTTTGGGCAGCATCCTATAAAACAGATTTTTACACATCCTTGTCGCAATAGCACATTCAACGATTTGAAACCAATCTAAATTACATTTACTGTTATAAAAATAACAATAAAATCCAACTAAAAAGCTACCTTTGTTGGGTTCAATTATTTATATAATTTAATATAACAGCTATAGTTTATGAAAAAAAATGTGATTATTATCGGCGCTGCCGGTCGCGATTTCCACAACTTCAATACGTATTATCGTGGAAACGAAGATTATAATGTAGTAGCTTTTACTGCTGCTCAGATTCCTGATATCGATGGCAGAAAATATCCTACTGAACTAGCTGGGGATTTGTATCCCGAAGGAATTCCAATTTATGATGAGTCAAACCTTCCTCAACTAATAAAAGACCTGAAAGTAGACGACTGTGTATTCTCGTACAGTGATGTTCCTTATGCCCGCGTTATGGGTGTGAGCGCTATCGTTAATGCTGCCGGAGCCAACTTTATCCTCCTGGGCCCTGCTGACACCATGGTGAAAAGCACCAAACCTGTTATCGCAGTTGGCGCGGTTCGTACCGGATGTGGTAAAAGTCAAACATCACGTAAAGTGATTGAATACTTAATGGAAAAAGGGTTGAAAGTTGTCGCCATCCGTCACCCCATGCCTTATGGTGATTTAAATGCGCAAAAAGTTCAACGTTTTGCCACCGTAGAAGATTTGGCCAAACACAAATGTACGGTTGAAGAAATGGAAGAATATGAGCCTCACGTAGTGCGCGGAAATGTTATTTATGCCGGTGTTGACTATGAAGCTATTGTTCGCGCTGCAGAAAACGATCCGGATGGTTGTGATGTGGTATTGTGGGACGGCGGAAATAACGACTTCCCTTTCTACAAACCTGATTTAAACATTACAGTCGTGGATCCACATCGTCCCGGACACGAACTTTCGTACTATCCCGGCGAGGTTACCCTGCGCTTAGCAGATGTGGTTGTAATCAATAAAATGGACACAGCTGCGCCCGAAGCTATTCAAACTGTTCGCGAAAACATATACAAAGTAAATCCAACAGCCACTGTTGTAGATGGAGCTTCTCCAATCGCCGTTGACGATCCAAGTATCATCAAAGGTAAACGTGTATTGGTGGTTGAAGACGGCCCAACCCTCACCCATGGTGAAATGAAACTGGGCGCAGGTACCGTAGCTGCAATGAAATTTGGTGCTGCCGAATTGGTTGATCCTCGTCCATTTGTTGTGGGTAAATTAGCCGAGACCTTCCAAATCTATCCCAATATAGGTACTTTGCTTCCTGCCATGGGTTATAGCGACCAACAATTAAAAGACCTGGAAACTTCCATCAACAATACCGATTGTGATAGCGTTGTTATTGGAACTCCCATCGACTTGAACAGAATTGTGAAGATTAACAAACCCAATACACGGGTTTATTACGATCTACAAGAAATCGGACAACCTGACTTAAAGGGTATTCTCAACGATTTTGTAAAAAAGTTTAAACTGGATTAATCATATCCAATCGATCAAAAAAGGGCGGCCACATGGCTGCCCTTTTTTTGTTTTGTTTAATTCACTTAATCCCCCACATTTTCCTAATTTTGCCGCGTAACCAAAAAAAACTTAGGGCATGAAACAGCTTATTGAATGTGTTCCAAATTTTAGCGAAGGCCGCGACATGTCGGTCATCAAACAAATTACTGATGTCATAGAAAAATCAGAAGGTGTAACTTTACTGGATGTAGATCCGGGTGCAGCAACCAACCGGACGGTAGTTACCTTTGTAGGAACTCCTGAAGAAGTGATTGAAGCCGCTGTTCAGGCCATAAAAAAAGCTTCTGAAGTTATTGATATGCGCCATCATAAAGGAGAACACCCACGTTTTGGCGCTACTGATGTTTGCCCCTTGGTTCCCATTGCCAACATCACCATGGAAGAAACGGTAGAATATGCCCGTAAGCTGGCTCAACGTATTGGCGAAGAATTGCAAATTCCAGTGTATTGCTACGAAAACGCAGCTTTTCAGCCTGTGCGTAGAAATCTTGCCAATTGCCGATCAGGAGAATATGAAGGACTTCCTGAAAAACTAAAGAATCCGGAGTGGAAACCTGACTTTGGTCCCGCTGAGTTTACCAGCCACGTGGCCGGAACTGGTGCCACCGCTGTGAGCGCCAGGGACTTTCTAGTGGCCTTTAACGTGAACCTCAATACGACTTCTACTCGCCGTGCCAACTCCATCGCCTTTGACGTACGTGAACGTGGAAGAACGAAAAGAGAAGGAAATCCCATTACAGGAAAAATCGTAAAAGACGAAAAAGGGAATCCTGTCATGATTCCTGGTAGTCTGAAATCAGTAAAAGCCATTGGTTGGTTTATTGAAGAATATGGCGTAGCCCAAATCAGCATGAACCTCACCAATATCAGCATTACTCCTGTGCATGTGGCTTTTGACGAAGTGTGCAAAAAAGCCACCGAAAGAGGTATTCGCGTTACCGGATCAGAATTGGTTGGACTGGTTCCATTACAAGCCATGCTTGATGCAGGTCGTTATTTTTTAACCAAACAACAACGCTCAGTTGGAGTCGACAATGATGAGCTGATTAAAATCGCCATCAAATCGATGGGACTTGATGACCTTAAACCATTCGACCCCAAAGAAAGAATTATAGAATTTTTGTTGGAAGATCACAGCAAAATGCTGGTGGATATGAATCTGGTTGCATTTGCCAATGAAACAGCATCAGAGTCTCCTGCCCCTGGTGGCGGATCCATCGCCGCTTATGTAGGTGTTCTTGGTGCATCATTGGGAACCATGGTGGCCAACCTGAGTGCACACAAGCGCGGCTGGGACGAACGTTGGGAAGAGTTTTCCGATTGGGCACTAAAAGGACAGCAATTCAAAGACCAACTGTTATTTTTGGTAGACGAAGACACACGGGCTTTCAATAAAATCATGGATGCTTTTGGTATGCCAAAGAAAACCGAAGAAGATAAATTGTTACGCAAACAAGCCATTGAAGAAGCGTCTAAATACGCCATGGAAATCCCTTTTAAAGTGATGAAAACCGCTTATGGCTCTTTCGAGGTGATGAAAGCCATGGCCGAAATCGGAAACCCAAATTCTGTTTCTGACGCAGGTGTAGGCGCATTATGCGCCCTGACTGCTGTTGAAGGTGCCTGGTTGAACGTGAAAATCAATGCGTCGGGTATTGAAGATAAGGCTTTTACCACCGACCTACTCGAAAAAGCCAATGAAATCGCGGGAAAGGCTAAAATATTACGCAACGAAATCATTGCTGTAGTCGATCAAAAAATCGCCTCACTTTAACAACATTGACGATTCATCACTAGATATCATCCATGAATTTTACCACTACCCTGCTATATTTCACTTCGTTCTTAACGTTGATGAACCCCATGGGAATCATGCCGGTATTTCTTACCATGACTTCTCAATTGTCAAAACGTGAACGACGAAAAACAGCTCTTAAAGCCGTTTTAACGGCTACCATGATTCTTATTTTGTTTGCCTTCGCTGGAGAATATCTCTTTGATTTCTTCGGCATTTCGGTAAACGGACTTAAAGTCGTGGGGGGAGTTTTGTTTTTCATCATGGGCTACGACATGCTAAATGCAAGACTAAGTCCGATGAAAATCAGTCCTGAAGATGCGGAAAAATATGTGGATGATATCGCTATAACACCCCTTGGAATCCCAATGATTGCAGGACCAGGAGCCATCACCAACGCCATTGTATTGATGGGCGAAAACGACAATATGGCCAATAAAGGCATGGTAATTTTATCTATCGTATTGGTTTCTATTGTGCTAATGGTAACACTTTTTGGTGCAGTTGGGATAACCAAATTTTTAGGAGATATCGGGAATAAAATCATGATGAAACTAATGGGACTCATTGTGATGGTGATCGCAGTAGAGTTTTTCTTTGCAGGAATATCGCCCTACTTAAAAGCCATCATTGGTAATTAACACAAACTCCATAATATTATTATACAACACTGAATATCTGATTATTACAATCCATAAACATTCACTCGCTACACAAAAATAAAATAATGTTTAATTTTTCGTCAAATGGGTTGTACTTTCAGTAAATAATTTATATTTTTGCCGACCAAAATTTAAAGTTAGTTTGACATGGCTAAAAAGAGCAAAGACGCAAGAATTCAGGTGATCATGGAGTGTACTGAACACAAAACCAGTGGCATGCCCGGTACATCGAGGTACATTACTACCAAAAACAAAAAGAACACACCTGAAAGACTGGAATTGAAAAAATTCAATCCCATCCTCAAAAAAATGACAGTACATAGAGAAATTAAATAAATAATATCATGGCTAAGAAAGTAGTTGCATCCCTTCAATCATCCTCAAAAGACTTCGCAAAAGTTATTAGAGTAGGTAAATCTGCCAAAACTGGTGCGTACACCTTCAAAGACGAAATTGTACCTTCCGACAAAGTACAGGAGTACTTTGCCAACAAATCATAACCATAATCATTACTGATTATTAGGAAGCTTTTTCCCTGTTTAAAGGGAAAGAGCTTTTTTAGTTTGTGCATTTATCATTACTTTTGTCGGGCTTTATTCATATTATTCAACAGCATCCATCATGGGTTTATTTTCAATATTTTCAAAAAAACAACAAAAGGAAGACCTGGAGAAAGGCCTTGAAAAAACCAAACAAAATGTGTTTAACAAGCTTTCGAAAGCCATTGCCGGGAAATCTAAAGTCGATGATGAAGTTCTCGATAACCTGGAAGAAGCATTGGTGATGTCGGATGTGGGAGTTAAAACTACCCTTAAAATTATTGAGCGGATTGAGGAAAGGGTAGCTCGCGACAAGTACCTGGGCACTTCGGAACTCAATGCTTTGCTTCGTGAGGAAATTGAAAACCTGTTGCTGGAAAACAATACCAGTGATGGAGAAGATTTCGATATCCCTTCCAACAAAAAGCCTTACGTGATTATGGTGGTTGGTGTGAATGGCGTAGGCAAAACTACTACCATTGGGAAACTGGCCTATAACTTTAAAAAAGCAGGCAAATCGGTTATCCTTGGCGCTAGCGATACTTTTAGAGCGGCTGCAGTTGATCAACTGACCATTTGGTCAGAAAGAGTTGACGTACCCATTGTAAGTCAGGGAATGGATGCTGACCCTGCCTCAGTGGCATACGACACCTTAAAATCAGCCATCGCCCAAGACAAAGATGTGGTCATAATTGATACAGCCGGTCGCTTACACAACAAAATTAACTTGATGAATGAGCTGACTAAGATCAAGCGAGTGATGCAAAAACTCATTCCTGATGCTCCCCACGAAATTTTGTTGGTACTAGATGCCTCTACAGGTCAAAATGCCATTGAGCAAGCCCGTCATTTTATAGCTGCCACCGAGGTTAATGCATTGGCACTAACCAAACTCGATGGAACCGCCAAAGGTGGTGTAGTTATCGGTATTTCCGATCAGTTTAAAATTCCGGTAAAATATATTGGTGTAGGCGAAAAAATGCAGGATCTGCAAATTTTCAACCGGAAAACCTTCGTAGAGAGCCTTTTCGGCTAATTATTTCCAATATTTCATTTCAAACCTTTTTTCCTTCACGGGAATAATTTTACGCGCAATACCCATGACTAAAAAGCAAAAAGTCAATGTCATCACTTTGGGATGTTCTAAAAACATTGTAGACTCTGAAGTGCTCATGAAACAATTGGAAGGTAAATATGCCATTGAACATGATGGACAAAATCCCTCGGATATTGTTGTTATCAACACCTGTGGTTTTATCAATGATGCCAAAGAAGAGTCAATCGACACCATTCTGAATGCGTTGGAATTGAAAGCTGAGGGCAAGATAAAAAAAGTATTTGTAACCGGTTGTCTTTCGCAACGATACAAAAAAGACCTCACGGGTGAACTCCCTGAAGTAGATGGTTTTTTTGGCACATCCGACCTGAGCGCCATACTTGAAACATTGGATGTTGACTACAAACATAAGCTTTACGGACAACGTGTACTTACAACGCCTAAACATTATGCTTACCTAAAGATCTCTGAAGGATGCGACCGGAATTGTGCCTTTTGTGCCATCCCGCTGATTCGCGGAAAACACCTATCAGTCAAAATGGAAGATTTGGTAGCAGAAGCCAAACATTTGGCAGCCCAGGGAGTTAAAGAGTTGTTGTTGATCGCTCAAGACCTAACCTGGTACGGATTAGATATTTATGGCAAACGAACCTTACCTGAGCTTCTGGAGCGACTTTCACAGGTGGAAGGCATCGAATGGATTCGTATTCATTACACCTACCCTGCCAATTTCCCGGTAGGATTGCTAAAAACCATGCGCGACAATCCCAAAGTATGTGCCTATTTAGATATGCCGTTGCAACACATCAACAGCCGCATCTTACGTTCCATGAAACGCGGCTTGGGCGGACAAAAAACCATCGACTTGCTAGATCGCATTAAGCATGAAGTACCTGACATTGCCCTCAGAACAACCTTGATTGTGGGTTATCCTGGTGAAACGGAAGAAGAGTTTCAGGAATTGATGGACTTTGTTAAGAAATACCGTTTCGATCGGTTGGGCGTTTTCACCTACTCGCCTGAAGAAGGTACTGCGGCAGATCTCCTTACGGATGATGTTCCTGAAGAAGTAAAAGAAGACCGAAAAGACCGATTGATGCAGCTTCAGCAAGATATCAGTTTGTCGTTGAATCAAGAAAAAGTGGGAAAAACCATGCGAGTTATTATTGATCGCATAGAAAACGACCTCTACATAGGACGCACGGCGTTTGACTCACCAGAAGTAGACAATGAAGTGATCATTGAAGAACCAAATTCGAAACTCCAGGTGGGCGAATTTTATGAAATTGACATTACCAAAGCCGACTTTTTCGATTTGTACGGTCAAATAAGAGAATAACCCTCTACGAAAGTGTAATTATCCTACGAAAAAAGTATTCGTTTTTGATCAATATCGGAGACTTGTGAGACCGATTCAACCCCATTATATATTACAAACCTGTATTCCAATTACATAAAAACATTGGCACAGCAATTGTTTAACCATTGGAGTTAATATTTAACTCCATCATTGTAATTGAAAATTTGGTTTTGGTTGAATCAGGTCGGGGGAGCTCTCCTCCGGCCTGTTCTGTTTTAAGTTGTTGCATAGTTATCAAAGGTATCGTTAGTTTTTAATGAATCAGCTTCCCATTCTGTAGTTAATGTCCTACTTTTGTATCCGTAATCAGAATTCTGAAAACACATCTATTCTTTTCAAGAATACTAAATTAATAACCATGAGAACAACTTATTTTTTAGCCCTTTTAATTTTTATCAGTTCCTACTCCATAGCACAAGAAATTCGTGAACATTCTACTGACACCATCGAAAACGGATACTTTAGTGCTGAAGTGGGAGGAACTTTAATCACAGGTAATTACCAAGATTTCAAAAAAGTAGGCAACTGGATCTCCTATTTCCCCACCGGACAGATTTATACCATCGAAGAGTTTAAGGATGGTCAACTTAACGGCCTATATGTGAAAATGAACCGCAGAGGATATATTGAAGTTCAGGCATTTTACAAAAACGATTCGCTTCATGGACAATATACCGAATTCAATTTGGGCGGTAAAACAGCCTTGGTTGAAAACTACGTAAATGGACTTCTGGATGGCAAAAAAGAAGTGTATTATGAAAGAGGAAAAATACAGGAAGAAAGCTATTATAAGAACGGTGTAAAGGATGGTATAGCAAAATGGTACGACGAAAAAGAAAAACTGGTGGCGTCATATCAATATAGTAACGGAGAATTTAACGGACTACAAGAAACCTTTTATCCCAACGATTCCTTAAGAAGCACCAAAAACTACCTTAACAACAAGGCCGAAGGCGAATACAATGAATATTTCAAAAATGGTAAGTTAAAAATGACGGGATCATATAAATCGGGTGAAAAGCACGGTGAATGGCTTTACTACGATGAATCCGGTAAGATGATTAAAAAAGAAAAGTACAAAAATGGCCAATTAAAGTAGTGAAAAAGATTCTCAATCCCTATGCTGAAATGCCCGGCTACCATTGTTTTGGTTGTTCCCCCAAAAATGAGCACGGACTACAAATGTCATTTTTTGAAGAAGGTGATGAAGTGGTTTCACATTGGCAACCCCGTGGCTTTCTACAAGGCTATCATAATGTACTTCATGGTGGCATTCAGGCTACGCTGATGGATGAAATTGGTTCGTGGCTGGTGCAGGTAAAAGTTAAAACCGCCGGCGTAACCTCGGGCTTATCTGTAAAATACCTAAAAACAGTGTATATCAACCA
The DNA here is from genome assembly GCA_041582875.1 of Bacteroidales bacterium. Taxonomy (GTDB): domain Bacteria; phylum Bacteroidota; class Bacteroidia; order Bacteroidales; family F082; genus UBA6244. The sequence continues at coordinate 11,156 of JBFHGX010000057.1, forward strand.
AGGGAACATTACCCTAAAAGCCAGGTTAAAAGATATGCGTCGCAATTTGGCAGATGTGGAAGTGAACTTATTTGATGCTTCTGGTAAATTGTGCGCCAAAGGCGATATTACCTATTTTACGTTTTCAAAAGAGATGGCAAAAAAGAAGCTGAATTTCCCTGAAGAAGAAGAGTTTTTTGAGGAAGAGGAAGGATGAAGTCGAAAGACGGAAGTCAGAAGACAGAAGTCGGAAGATTGAAGTTAGAAGTCGGAAGAAGGGAGCTGGGAGTCAGAAGTCTTGAGACGAAAACCATTGTACTGAGATATTATACAATAACTATAGGCACTATTAACTTTAGCCACTTTTAACTATTAACTATAGGCACTTTTAACTTTAAACTTTAGGCACTTTGATCATTAAACTATAGGCACTTAAAACAGAAACCACGAATTAATGTCGAACCACCACCACCATCACGACCATGGGCATCGCCATGCAGGAACTTCTTCGGGAGTTCGGTTGTTGCTTAGCATTGCGCTCAATGTATTGATCACTGTGGCCCAAGTCATTGGCGGGATTGTTTCGGGTAGTGTGGCCCTCATTTCTGATGCTTTACACAATTTCAGCGATGTTATTGCCCTTGTCATCAGTTACATAGCCAACAAACTTGCTAAAAGGGAGCAAACGCTTTCTAAAACCTTTGGTTACAAAAGGGCGGAAATTCTGGCTGCTTTTGTCAATTCTGCAACCTTATTAGCCATTGCTGTTTTTCTTGGTAAAGAAGCCATCGAAAGATTCATCGATCCGGTGGCAGTTAAATCAAACATTGTGATTTGGTTGGCTGCTTTTAGCATCCTCATGAACGGACTAAGTGTGTTGCTGGTTAAACCAGATGCCGAACACAACATGAATATGAAGTCGGCGTACCTGCATCTGTTTACGGATATGCTCACCTCTGTCGCTGTTTTGGTTGGCGGAATCGTAATGAAATATTGGGGTTGGTATTGGGTGGATAGTGTTATCACCATCGGCATTGCCTTATACCTGATCAAATCGAGCTGGGGTTTGTTGGTGGGTTCGGTCAAGATCCTACTCATGTTCTCTCCGGAAGAATTGATGATTCAAGATATTGCCAAAGACCTGACCACAATCAAGGGTGTGGCATGCATTCACCACGTCCATGTGTGGCAACTGAATGATGAAAGTATCTTTTTTGAAGCCCGCGCCCTGTTCTCGGAAGACATCAGCATTACACAATTTGAAGAAAAAATTAACGATATGGAAGAAATTCTTGCCGGTTATGGCATTTACCACTCCACCATTCAGCCCGGATTTGGCAAACATAATGATCATGAACTTATTGTACAGGAATAAAGTTCAACAGCAACTTAGTCAGATATTATCAACAGCATAACTTAAAATATTTTTCACTTCATTTCATTAACATCATGAAAAAGTGATACTTTTGCGCTTCGTTATGCACTACATAACATATCGATTGTATAATAATAAGACCTACTACAATGCAACAAAGTTTATATTTTGTACCACCAGCTAAAAACGAGCCGGTTTTGAGTTACAAAACAGGATCTCCCGAAAGAGAAAAAATTCTACAAGCCCTTGAATGCGCCAGATCATACGAAGTGGATATCCCTATGATTATCAATGGGAAAGAAATAAAATCTGAGAAAAAAATTAGAATTAGTCCTCCCCATGATCATCAAAAAACACTGGGTTACTATAATCGTGGCGACGAATCGCATGTGCAACAAGCTATCGAAGCAGCTTTAGCAGCACGTGAGGGCTGGGCCAATATGTCGTGGAAACAACGGGCTTCCATTTTTTTGAAAGCAGCAGGAATGATTTCAGGACCGTATCGTGCCCGTATCAATGCCGCCACCATGCTTGGACAATCAAAATCGGTGCACCAGGCTGAGATTGATTCTGCTTGTGAATTGGCCGACTTCTTGCGCTTCAATGTGCAATACATGACCGAAATATACAACGACCAACCTGATTCGGATGAATCCATTTGGAACAGGATAGAGCAGCGAGGACTCGAAGGATTTGTATTTGCCTTAACACCTTTCAACTTTACGGCCATTGCTGGAAACCTTCCCTCTGCCCCTGCCCTCATGGGGAACACCATTGTTTGGAAACCATCCAACAGCCAAATTTATTCTGCTGCCATCATCATGGAAATATTTATGGAAGCCGGGTTGCCCGATGGCGTAATCAACCTGGTTTTCGTATCCGGACCAGCAGCTGGGAAAGTTATTTTCACACATCCGGATTTTGCTGGCATTCATTTTACAGGATCAACGGCTGTTTTTCAAAATATCTGGAAAGAAATCGGAAACAATATCCATAAATACCGATCTTATCCACGAATAGTGGGTGAAACCGGAGGTAAGAATTTTGTTTTGGTTCACGAATCAGCAAATGCAAAACAGGTGGCTACAGCACTTACCCGCGGAGCCTTTGAATATCAGGGTCAAAAATGTTCTGCAGCCTCACGCGCCTATATACCAGATAACATGTGGAATGATGTTCTTGAAGAAATTAAATGCGATATGGAAACCATCAAAATGGGTCCTGTTGAAGATTTCTCCAACTTCGTCAATGCAGTTATTGATGAGGCCTCCTTCGATAAACTGGCCGGTTTTATTGATCGTGCCAAGGAAGACAAGGAAGCTAAAATCATTTTTGGAGGAAACTACGATAAATCAGTAGGGTATTTTATTCAACCAACCATCATTTTAACAACGGATCCACATTATGTGACCATGGAAGAGGAGCTGTTTGGTCCCATCTTGACCATCTACGTATACGATCACACCCAATTTGAAGAAACCATTGAGCTTGTAGACAATACTTCCATCTATGCACTAACGGGATCCATTTTCTCAAAAGACAGGTTTATCATTGAGCATGTGATGAAAAAATTAACCCATGCCGCTGGTAATTTCTATATCAACGATAAACCGACTGGTGCAGTGGTCAACATGCAGCCTTTTGGTGGAGCCCGTGGCTCAGGAACCAACGACAAGGCAGGATCGAAACTCAACCTACAACGTTGGGTAAGCCCCCGAACCATCAAAGAGTGTTTTGTTCCTCCGGTGAGTTACAAATACCCCTTCATGGAAGACTAAATGCATCAACCATAAATCAAAAAAAGCCCGGAAAATTTAGAATTTCCGGGCTTTTTATTTAAAATCATGTATCTTGTTGCAAAAGTGATGATTACAATCATTTTATCTTGCAAAGGACTCCTAATGTGAATCGATACTGTATAACATCAAAACCAGATGCCGCAAAACCATGGTAATTTCCGCCATGTATTCATTCACCGCTTTCGCACTTCCCGGCAAGGTAAACACCATGGTTTTATGCATGATACCAGCCACACTGCGACTGATGAGGGCATTGGGTTTCTCCATGCCATATTTCATTCGGATCATGTCCATGATTCCTGGGATTTCTTTGTCTAACAAAGGTTTTATTACATCGACCGTGATATCTCTGGGGCCAATCCCGGTTCCTCCGGTGGTGAACACAAAATCGTATTCCTTGGAAGCATCACTTACAAGTTGTTTTAGATGAACCTCATCATCCGGAATCACAACATTTTTAATGGAATATTTAAAGTTGTTCATCGCAAAGAAAGTTTCCATGTGTTCTTTAAGACGTGGTCCACTGCGATCTTCATATTCACCGATGCTGGCGCGATCACTCAAGGTAATAATCAGCGTTTTAAATATTTTAGGGTGGTATTCAAGCACATCGCCGGCTTTGAGTTTTCCGCCACGGATGGTGCGCACAAAGATCCCTTCTTTTGGCATGACGCAGTTGCCTACTTCCCGGTAAATGGCACAAGAATCACCATGACAATGCTTACCAATTTGAGTCACTTCCAGTTCAATGTCCTGATTCACAAACCGGTCCAAAGGAGAAGTTTTAAATATCTCCATACCTTCAGTGGTAATATTCTCGGCAAATTCACCAAATTTGATGGTCCGACCGGCTTGTTTTGAAAATTTAGTAAAACTTTCTAGTCCCAGCATACTTACTTGTCGGTGCCACTTGCCTGCATGAGCGTCATTTTGAACACCACGTTCGTTCAACTCAATTTCAGGAACAGGTTTTTTTACTGTTCCTTTGGCTACGGAAATATTGGTGCTTAGCACCTTGATTTTTTGTATCGTCATTTTTTTAGTCTTTACAGAAAGGATGAAATTGACCTCTTCATCACTCAGCTAGTTATATTATCCCTCTATATTTTGCTTGGTTTTCTCAACCAAACGAATTTGGCTAATAACCATTGATTTATCTACAGCTTTACACATATCATAAATGGTGAGCAAACCCACACTTACCCCATTCAGGGCTTCCATTTCAACGCCTGTTTGCCCAATACAGCGCGCCAAACTTACAATCCGGACGCCGGCATCTTCTAGTGTTGCCTTAACATCCACTTTGGTCAGTTGCAATGGATGACAAAGCGGAATCAGGTCGCTGGTTCGTTTTGCTCCTTGAATCCCGGCAATTTCAGCAATGGTGAGCACATCACCTTTTTTCATTTGATTCTCACGAATCAACCGGACAGTTTCTTCATTGAGCTGAATAAAACCCTCGGCAATAGCGGTCCTCAATTGATTGGCCTTATGCCCCACATCCACCATATTGGCTTTTCCTTCGTTATCGATATGACTAAGTTCATTCATTGTATTACCAATTTAAGTGACTCATGTTAAAAGTTCCTGATATTTGGTTCCAACTTTTAACTTTAAACTCTAAACTTTAAACTTCCCTTTTACTATCCCCCAATATTATAAAACTCTCCCTTGGTATTCACCGAACCACATTTAGGTTTGTGCTTAATGGCCATTTGAATGGCTTTCTGAATTCCAAATTCGCGAATGCTGTATTCACGGTTGTTAAACAGACAGGGCTTGATTTTGCCATCTGCAGTGAGACGCAACCGGTTACAGATAGTACAATCGCCACCTTCCCCGCCTTCAACTACAGAAAAATGTCCCAAATTCAAATCCATCTGGTGAATATACCTGATTTGAAGGTCATGGGCTTTACAATACTCAGCAACCATTATGGCATCAGGCTCTTGCGATGACTTCTGAATAACACAATTGATTTTCACAGGACACAATCCTACCTGCTGCGCTTCCTCGATGCCCTCCAAAACACTCTCAATATTTCCAAAACGGGTAATCTGGCGAAAACGATCCGGATCGAGCGTATCAAGACTTACGTTAACTCGTGTTAATCCTGCCTCTTTTAAATCCTTGGCATACTTTTTCAATAATATACCATTGGTTGTCATGCCAAAATCCTTGATCCCAGGAATTTCTGCAATCATGCGCACCAAATCTACGATTCCTCTGCGTACCAACGGCTCTCCACCAGTGATTCTAATTTTATCCACACCGAATCCAATACTTTCCTTTACCACTTCAACAATTTCTTCGAAGGAAATAATGTCTTCATGACTTAACAGTTGTATTCCGCTTTCGGGCATACAATAGGTACAGCGCAAGTTACACCTGTCGGTTATTGAAATACGCAGGTAATTTATCCGTCGGTTATATTTGTCGTACATCCACCATTTCTCCTATTGCTAAAGTATCTTTGCCTATTTCGATGTGTGTAATTCCATCGGCAAACACATACGAGTGAATGTGTGCCGACCCATGATATTCAACCGGATACACTTTTCCGTCAGCAGAAATATTGACAGGTATAAATGATTTACGTTCCGATTTCCTTCGTTTATACTCCGATCCCATGGGCAACCTGAGTAATGGAGGAAGTTTAGTCGACCCCATCATTTTCTGCATCAAAGGGCGGACTAGAAGCTCAAACTGTGTATAAGATGACACCGGATTTCCAGGCAATCCGAAAATAAATTTCCCTTCGCCAAAAGTCCCGAAAAGGGTAGGCTTACCCGGCTGTACTGCAATAGACTGAAATTTAATGTCCACACCAACCTCTCTCATGATCTCAGGGACAAAATCAAAATCGCCCATAGAAACCCCACCGGTTAACAACACAATATCATTCTCCGATAACGCTTTGGCAATCACGTCAAAAGTTGCTTTTTCTGAGTCTTCGGTAATTCCCAAATAATGAGGAATACCGCCTGCCCGTCGCACCTGGGTAATCAACTGGTGCCCATTGCTGTTTCTGATCTGTGAAACTCCGGGAATAAGGTTCGGCTCTACCAATTCGTCACCGGTAGACACAATACCAACTGTTGGACGCTCAAAGACCAAAGGTTCTGTACAACCTACTGAGGCCATCACAGCAATGTGTTGGGGTTTGATTTCGATCCCTCGCTCGAGCACTAGGTCACCCTTTTTAACATCTTCAGCCTGAAAGCAAATGTTGGCGCTACTTTTTTCTCGCAAATACCTGACTTTTCCTGTCTCAGTCAACTCAGTATGCTCCACCATCAACACACAATCAGCTCCTTCGGGAATCATTGCACCCGTCATTATTTTAGTGCACTGTCCTTCGTTTACAATATGTTGCGGAGTTTTACCTGCCGGCAAAACCTCAATTATTTCAAGCTCTTTTACCAGGTCTTGCTTTTTACACGCAAATCCATCCATGGCAGATTTATCGAATGGAGGCATATCGACATCAGAGTATATATCTTGTGCCAATATTCGTCCCAAAGATTCCGTAAATTTCACTTTATGAACAGGTTGCTCATTTTGAACAGCCTGCTGAACCATTTCGAATGCTTCTTCAAATTTTATCATTTGAGTTGTAGTTTTTATAGTGAGTGTAGTGCGCATATCAACGTCTGCTACGACAATTGCGTTAATTAATTATCAATTTTTTAGATGCAGTCAAACCTGATTTTAAATCCTGAATATGTACAAAATAAATACCCGGATTCAATTCCATAATACTCATATTGACAGGTACTTCAGATACTTCTTCCATTATTTTTTTTCCTGTCACGTCAAACAGACTTATCTGAGAAGCACCATCAATGGCAATATGAATAAAATCAGTAGCCGGGTTAGGGAAAACTATTATTGAATTTTGAAAACCAAATTCATCTAATCCACTGAGAACATCACCAACTAGGTAAATATCATCAATCTTTGAGATACCTTCCATCCCGACAAGGTTTCCATCAGTAGCAGTATCAGATGTCATGATCCACCTGATTTTAACTAACGCCTGATTATCACATGCTTCTGGCAACAACAAATCAGTTAAAACGCCTGTTGTCCAATCATTAGCAGTTGTAAATGAACTTTCTGCCACATCTGTCCAGTCTCCGTCAACCTTATACTGAACTTTAAAATCTCTGGGGCCAGGATTTTGTCCACCAGAGGTAATTTTGGATGACAACTTAATGGACTTATATCCAGTGGTCTCAAACTCTACTTTCCATTTCTTCGTGTCGGCACCACTCTCCCATTGGGTGGCCTGTGCAGCTTTTGTAGTCAATCCATTTTTAAACTGAATTTCGCTTGTGCCTCCAGCGGTTTCAATGGCTTGCGACAAGTTTGTAGGAATGATACCTCCATCAGCCAAAGCTAATTCTGTAGGAAAAGTCCATTGCACCAAGGTGTCCTGTGCCTGAACTGAAATTTGAATGGATACAACCAATAAAAAGACCAGAGTTGATGCTAAGTAATTATTTTTCATGGTGTCATAAAGGTTTAATGATGTTATTGTTTTAAAATTTGTATTTGATTTCAGCTGTAATAAAACGCCCGGGTGACAAATATCCCTTCCGGTCGATGTATTCGTTATCAAGAATATTTTGAACCGTAAGCGTAGCGGTGAACCTATGTGCAAATGATATGGAAATTAACCAATCGAGGGTATTATATGCAGCAATTTGTGTGGTGTTTTCATCGTCATACCACTGACTGCTTATGTAGTTATAGGAAAGAGTCGTGTTGAAATACTTATTTTTCCAACCTAACCCAACATAAACCATATTTTTTGGGACCTCAATCAAATAGTTGCCCGTAATATCTTTTTCATATGTATCAGGACGTTTATATTCTTTGATCTTGGAATGGTTAAAAGTATAATTAACAGCCAATTGCCATGCTTTATGCAAATGATAGGTGGTTGAAATTTCCGCTCCCAAAACTTCAACCTTCGAAACATTTTGTCGTTGGTAAACTGGTTTTAAGTCACCACTTCCTGTATCAATGGAGTCACCTGTTCCAACAAAATACTGAAAATCTTTACCTTCAGACAAGTAAACAGAAGGCTCAACAGATAATTTATCAAAGAAATTCAAGGTAAATCCTAGCTCATAATTGGTCAGATATTCGGGACCCAATTCAGGATTGGCCAATTTAAATCCTTTTCTTATTTTACCAGATTTGGAAAGGTCATCCAACTTCGGCGGCATAAATCCTTTGGAATAGGAAATATACATGGATTTTGTATTTGAAAACTTATAGCTTATGGCTAATTTTGGACTAAACGAACTCCAACTGTTGCTTTTAAAATCCTGATCGAAAGGATCAACAAATCCGGTATTGGTGGTTGGATCTTCAACAATAAGTTTTCCATTATAATAATTTGAAAAATCCATTCGCGCCCCGGCAACAACAATTAATTTATCATTCAAAAACTTCAGCTCGTCTTGTACAAACACGCCATAAAAATCAAGCACTCCGTCATACGTCAGGATGTCGGTTGAAGTCCGGTAGGTATCCACTACATTGGCTGTTCCTCTTTTTAAATCCAATCCGTAAGTAAGAATATTGTGTTCTGAAAAACCTGTTGTAGCATTGATCCACAGTCCAATATCATCTTTATAAGAGTCACGATCGCTCAATTTATACTTTCCACTGCTTGAACTCACCGATTCCGTTTGCTTAATTTCATGCTCCAGCTGATAAAAGACATGGGCATTCAACACCGTCTTTTTAAACGCGCCTTTGTAATGGGCATTGATGAATGTTGTGTTCACCGACATGTAGTCACCAAGCTCCTCATAAACTTTTCGACCTTGTCCGCGTTTATCTCCATAATAATACCCGTCGATTTCAATCTGGTGATTTTTATTAAAGGAATAACCCAATTTACCTCCCATATTGTATTCTTCGAGAAATATTTTGGCTGAGGTTGTATCTCTATATTCTTCCGGATCAAGGTAATAACCATCACCTCTTCGGTAAAATGAATTAACACTCCACATTAATCCTTTGTCATTTTTCATTTCTGTACCTGAGAGATTTAAAAAACCACCCATGGCATCATAGCTTCCAACTTGCAAAGCGGCTTCTCCTTGAAATGACTGTTGCGGGTTTTTCGTAATGATATTTATTACTCCACTCATGGCATTATTTCCATAGATGGCCGAAGCGGGTCCTTTGATGACTTCAATTCGCTGAATGGATTCAACAGGAATTAAATGCCAATTGACTGATCCCCCTGACGATTTGTTCAAAGGCACGCCATCAAGAAGCACCAATACACGTGAGCTGGCATCAAGTCCGCGCATGGTTACACTGGAGTTCTGCGAAAAAATGCCCCAGCTGCGATTCACATATACGTTGGCGACACTTTTAAAAATATCATCTACATTTTCCACCGGTAACTCCTCAATGGTTTTGGCATCAATTACAGTAACCCTTCCGGGAATGTCTTCTAAATTGCGTGAACTGCGGTTTGCCGTCACCACTACCTGGGGAATATCTAACGTATCCTCCAAAAACATCATCTGCCCATAAGTTGGATTACAACACCCAATGGCAAAGAGAATTAGAGTTAGATACGACCAAGCTTTGCCTTTCAGTAAACCTGATCCTTCAGCAATCACACTTTTCTTTTTATGACTGATCATGCAATAACATACTACACTATTCATGACTATTCCTGAACTTTAATAGAAATATTGATGGTTCCCTCATCGGTGCCTGAAACTGTATTCACCCGGAACAAACCTACTTTCCCCTCTTCATTTTTAAAGGAGAAAAACATGCCGGGAGCCAAATTCTTGGCTTTCCTGTTTCCATCCGATTGACCATAGACAGCAATTAATAGGCTGTCGTTAACAGAGCTCATAAAATCATCTTCTGTGATATTGGCTATTTTATAGCGTGTAGTTCGTCGTAATTCCCAATTCTCTAATCCGGCATCTCCGGTGTAAACCGTCGCATCGAGATTGGCACCAGGAGAGGCGATGGTATTTTCATCTGTATCAATAAAATCGTAATAATAACACATGTCAATGACAGACTGATTCAGGAAAGCATTTTCAAGACTGAAAATCGAGTCAAGTCCAAAAGAATAGAAACTACCCTG
>JBFHGX010000058.1:0-21314 GCA_041582875.1 Bacteroidales bacterium
AATCTGATTTTTTTGTTCCAAACTTCGAGTCAAATAAACATGGGTTAACATGTTTAGAAAATTCACCGCTTTCTGTGTATTGTCCTTCTTCATTTTGATATTCAAAATGGAAGCTTCTCTATTAATGGGCTCTATTTCAAAACCTCTGAACTGATCAGTCAGGCTATAATAGTCGTTGAATACAAAGTAGAATGACTCTGAGAGGTTCTTTTCAGGAGAGAAAAAATCAGTTAGTATAATGGTAAACCTCCCATAAGGACTATCAATAAGTTCTCCAAAACTATATTCACCAGACCACTTTACTTCCTCAATAATTCCATCTTCATATTGACTGGTGGCAAAAACGTATTTTTTAATTAGCTCAGCTTCAGCCTCAATTCTGAATTTACTTTTGTCCGTAAATTTTAAATTGTATCTAAGTCCAACAGCTTGAGGTACTGTACTATCAAATACCACCTCGAAAGGAGCATCCTGATACAATTCTTTGTTTATCAACCCTTCATCTACAAAGTAGGCAACCTCAAAATCAAGATTTTGAATGGCCCTGTAGGAAAGAGAAAAGGAAGTTAGAATTCCGATTTCGTTTTCTACATTTTGTTGGGTATTGCTCAATCCAATTCCCAACATGGCCGATGGGTCGAGTTTCGACTTGTCGTCTTTTACCAGCACGGTGGTATTTACCTCGAACACCGGGTTGGTGTATTTGTTAAACAAAAAGGCAATTACAAATGCCACAAAAACCGTAAGGGCAAATAAATACCAATACCGGACAAACTTAAAGAATAGCGCTTTTATATCAATTGTTTCTTCCTGCTGCTGGATTCCGTCAAAATTTTCTACTGCCATTTTTTCAAAATTGTTGGTTACTTAATATAGCTTAGGACCAGAACGGTGGATGAGATAAACCCAAATACAATACCGTAAGGGAAATTAGCAAATGTAAACTGCTTTCCTTTAACCGGTTGCACATATACGATGTCGTTGGGTTTAAGGTAATAGTAGTCTGATAACAGAATGTCGCGCTTGGTCATGTCTACATAAACGACTTCTGAACCGGTTTTATTTTGGCGAATAATTGCCACTTTGTTCCGGTTGGCAAAGTCAGTTAAATCGCCGGACATGGATACCGCTTCGAACAAGTTGATATTGTCTTGATAAACTTTGTATTGCCCCGGACGTTTTACTTCGCCCAATAAGGTAATGTTGTAATTCACCAGCTTTACGATCACTACAAATTCCTTCATATATACCTGAAGTTTTTCTTGCAGTATGGTTTTCACCTCCTCTATGGTCATGTTTTTGATCAATATTTCTCCTGTCATGGGGAAATCAAGATATCCACCTTCGTTTACATTGTAACTGTTCAGGTATACCGATGCATCGGAACTAATATTATTTCCTGATCCGCTTGAAAGTGGATTGAGCAATAAGGTTGTTTTCTCATCGAGTGTAACTACACGAATATATAAGTTGTCTCCCGGCTGAACCCGGTAGTCAATTTTCCGTTCGTTATTAAATGAGGTTAAGGTGTCTGACTCATTCTTTACCTGCATGTATAACATCTTTTTTTGGGGAATACACGACGAAAACATAAAAGATAGCAGAGCTACCCAGAACAAAGATCTGAAAGTGAATAAAAATGATTTTTTCATGAAGGATTATCTTCTTGGATTATTGAGTAATATTTAGAATAATTTGGCAAATGTAATTTATTTTTGAACAGATATAAGGATAAAATTCTATGTGTTTGTGTATTTATCTTGCTGCTCATGGTTATGTTAACTTAAATTACCCTGACAAATGGTTGTTTTATAATGAAAAACAATCCACACCAAACTAATGCCTACAAACATACTACAAACATCTAATTATTTAACTTATTGTTTGTTGTTATTTCGTTATTTTTGAATGATTTTAACCCTAAATCCCCATGAATCGATTTGTAATCCCGTTTTTGTTGTTTTCTACGCTCTTTATTGATGTATCATCTATTTTAGCTCAACAACTCAAAATCAGGTCTCAAATTCCAGCGGTTTACACAGGAATTATGACCACCGACATTGGACAACTTTATCACCTTTCAGTTGTTTCAAATGATACCAGTTGGCACCAAACAGATAGTTCATTCAAGACACCATCTCATTTGATGGTTAATCCAACGGGCGTTTCCAATAACTTGGTGTTTGATTTTGAAGCACCTGATTTTTATGGCACGATTTATTATGGTGTTTATCCGGATGAAGCCGATGATCGCCTTTATCCGTTATATTCGAAAAGCGCAAGGATAATTGCTGGAACTGCCCAAATCGATTTTGAGTCTATTATTAGCGTAACGATCCAGATGCCTGATACTGTATTAAAAGTTCAATATCGATTGGCCGACCAATATGGAAACTTGTTGTATGATGGGTGTATACGCATCAAGAATTCGTTGCCGGTATCGCCACTTTTAACTCTAATTGAAGGGCCTTTTGTTGGAAATTTAGAAGAGGAAAGGGTGGTGATTTGGTTTACAACAAATCATCCCTGCTCGGCTTCGGTGTTTATTGATGGAATTGAATACACAAGCAAGAGTAAGTCAACCAATATGGCAGGTAGCCGGGTTCATGAAATTCAGCTTGAAGGTCTTTCCCCAGGAACAACCTATAGTTATGAATTGCGATTTGGCCCTTATGCTGAACACTATAGTTTTACAACGGCTCCATTATCGGGAAGTCGAAAGCCTTTTAGCTTTGCATTTACGTCCAATTCACAAGGAGTTTTGGGTGGTGGTGAATGGGATTTGTTTGGGGTAAATGCAACCAGTCTAAAACGAGTGTCAGCTTTGGCTACCCATAATAAAGTGGCGTTTTTTCAGTTTTCAGGAAACCTGATCAAAGGTTTTACGGAAAACCCTGATATAGCTCTACAACAATACCGTAATTGGAAGAAAACCATGGGAATTCTGGGCCATCAAACACCAATTTATACAGGGATGGGGAATCATGAAGCTGTTGAAATGGTGTTTTCAGATGGGAGTAAATATGGTTTGGCAGTGGATAACTATCCGTTTGCAATAGCTTCGGCCGAAGCCGTTTTCGCAGATCAGTTGGTCAACCCTGGAAATGGTCCTTCAAGCGAAGATAATTTCAAACTTGATCCTTATCCCCTAAAGGATGATTTTCCGAAATATACCGATCAGGTTTATTCATACCGATATGATAATATAGCAGTATTGGTTTTGAACTCAAATTATTGGAGTGCACATTCGGCCAAAGCATTACATCAGATAGGAGGAAATCCTCCTGGCTATATCATGGATAATCAGTTGGAATGGATCAGATCGACATTGTCAAAATTGGATCGAGATCAGGACATTGATCATGTAATTGTTGTGGTGAATTCGCCCATATTTCCCATTACTGACGAAAAAGGTATGTGGAACAATGGATATCATTATTTAAGTCCGGTAGTATCGGCTGAGGTAGCTGTTACAAATTTGTTGGAGCGAAGGGATGAATTGCTTGATGTGTTGATCAATCAAAACAAAAAGGTTGCTCTCCTTTTAACTTCCACTGAAATTGGGTATGCCCGATTGAAAATTTCACCCCAAATGCCACTTTATACTGACAACTACAAAGAAAAGAAGTTAAAATTGAGTCGGTCCTTATGGCAAATTTCCTGTGGACTTCTTCCTAAATCTCCATTTTTAAATGAAGAATATCCATGGTCCGGTTCTATTGTGAAATCTTCTCGTCAAACAGCAGTTGTTTTTATTCAGGTTGATGGAGAAAACCTTTCAGTGAAGGTTTTAAACCCGTTTTCACTTGAGGTGATAGAAACAGCTTTTTTGAAATAAAAAACATCAAAATTTAGTTAAAACCCTTCATTTTTTGAGTCAAAAGTGAGCAAAAAGCAAAGTTTCGGCCCATCAATTCAATTTATATTACTTTTGCTGCTTCAAAAAACACCTTAAATATAACCGATTAATTAGTTAGTGATGGTAAAAAACCTCGTGATTGTAGAGTCACCGGCAAAGGCAAAAACAATAGAAGGCTTCTTGGGAAAAGACTTTTTGGTGAAATCAAGTTACGGACACGTAATGGATTTAAACAAAACAAAGATAAGTGTAGACGTTGAGCAAGATTTTGAACCTAAATATGAAGTTAGTGCCGATAAGAAGAAATTGGTGACTGAACTCAAAAAGTTGGCCAAAGAAGCTGAAATGGTTTGGCTTGCTTCTGATGAAGACCGTGAAGGAGAGGCTATTTCGTGGCATCTTTTTAAAGCTTTAGGCTTAAAAGAGGATAAAACCAAGCGCATCGTTTTTCACGAAATTACCAAGAATGCCATTTTGCATGCCATTGAAAACCCACGTGATATCGACCGAAATTTGGTTAGCGCTCAACAGGCTCGCAGGGTCCTCGATCGGTTAGTAGGCTATGAATTATCGCCATTGTTGTGGAAAAAAGTTAAACCCTCATTGAGTGCTGGTCGTGTACAATCTGTTGCTGTGCGCTTGATTGTAGAACGTGAAGATGAAATAAAAGGGTTTAAAAGTGTGTCTTCGTATCGGATTGTGGGTGATTTTGTACTAAGTGATGAAAAGGAGAAGCAAACCTTCCAGGCTGAGTATCCCATTCGTTTTAAAAAGAATAAGGAAGCCAACGATTTTCTGAATAATCAAGTGGAGGCTACTTTTTTGGTTAAACAAGTGGAAACCAAACCCGGAAAGAAATCTCCTGCCGCCCCTTTTACAACCTCTACCTTACAGCAAGAAGCTGCACGTAAGTTGGGATTTTCTGTTGCCAATACCATGCGGGTGGCTCAAAACCTATACGAATCGGGTAAGATTACATACATGCGGACCGACTCAGTGAATTTGTCGACCACGGCCATCAATATGGCCAAGGAGGAAATCGAAAGTGCTTATGGTGAAAAATATGTAAAAACCCGCCAATATGCTACCAAATCAAAGGGAGCACAAGAGGCACACGAGGCTATTCGTCCGACCTATATGAACCAATCTTCGGTAGGAGGTTCTGCCGATGAGCAACGTTTGTATGAACTTATCTGGAAACGAACAATCGCTTCACAAATGAGTGATGCCGAGCTTGAACGTACACAGGTTAAGATTAATTCTTCAGGTGCTCAGGAACTATTTGTAGCTTCAGGTGAAGTAATAATATTTGATGGTTTTTTGAAAGTTTATCTGGAAAGTTCTGACGATGAACCTATGGATCAGGAAGGAATACTGCCAGCAATGAAAACCAATGACCTGCTGACTTTATTGCAAATGACGGCACGTGAGCGATATACAAAACATCCCCCACGCTATACAGAGGCCAGTTTGGTTAAAAAATTGGAGGAATTGGGTATAGGTCGTCCTTCTACTTATGCACCAACCATTTCTACCATACAGAAAAGAGAATATGTGGTAAAGGAAAACCGTCCTTCAGAAAAGCGTAATGTACAACTGATTACATTAAAAGATGGAAAAATAGACGAAATCACATTAATTGATAATGTTTCATCGGAGCAAACCAAATTGTTTCCTACAGATGTAGGAACATTGGTTAATCGCTTTTTAATGCAATATTTTGATGATATTTTGGATTACCACTTTACGGCTAATGTTGAGAAGGAATTTGATGAAATTGCTGATGGACTTAAGGAATGGAATTTAATGATTAAAGATTTCTATGGTCCTTTTCATGCAAAAATTGATAAAACCCAAGAAGAATCCGGAAAATTTTCAGGTGAAAAGCTTTTGGGCATTGATCCTGAATCGGGCAAGAATGTTTTTGTGAAAATAGGTCGTTTTGGTCCACTGGCTCAAATTGGAGATACCGAGTCGGAAGAAAAACCCAAATTTGCCGGTTTGCGTAAAAACCAAAGCATTGAAACCATTACGCTGGAAGAGGCCCTTAAGTTGTTTGATTTCCCGAGAAATATGGGGCTTTACGAAGAAAAAGAAGTAACTGTAGCTATTGGTCGTTTTGGCCCTTACGTAAAATTCGACAGTAAGTTTTACTCCATCAAAAAGGATGACAATCCGGCAAGTGTTACCCTTGATCGTTGCATTGAGATCATTCTCGAAAAAATTAAAGCTGAAAAAGAAAAACTTATAAAGAAATTTGATGAAGACCCAGATGTTGAGTTGCTTAATGGTAGATATGGTCCTTATCTGGTGATCAAAAAGCAAAACTATAAATTACCTAAAGGAACAGATCCTCACGCATTAACACTGGAAGAGTGTTATAAGATTTCGGAAGATCCCAAAAACATGCCCAAGAAAAGGTTCGTGAAAAAGAAAAAATAGAACCCCCTCAAACAGGGTCAAATATTTATATATTTTCGTTGCTCAAAGCATGAAAAGCCGGTTATGGAATTAGATCATTATTTTCAACCCATTGAAATTGATTGGATTGAGCCTCTGCAGAACACAGGTAGGCAAAGGATAGGCGACTTAATTAAAGCCTATGTTCCAGAAACTGATTTTCCTGATCCATTGCAGTTTAACCTGGCAATTATTGGTGTTCCCGAAGAACGGGGAACAACTACCAACCAAGGTTGTGCCAAGGCACCCGATAAAGTTCGTCATTATTTATATCGTCTGTTTGCGCATTGGAATCAGGTTTCAATTTGTGACCTAGGTAACCTAAAAAATGGCCATAATCTGGATGATACCTACTTTGCTTTAAAGGAAGTTGTTTCACACCTGGTTCGTAATCAGGTAATTCCGGTGATTATTGGAGGAAGTCAAGACCTTACTTTTGCCAATTATTTGGCCTATCAAAATATTGGTCGGGTGATCAATATTGCAGCAGTTGATCCTATGTTCGACTTGGGGCATGACGAACATGAGCTCAATAGCCATAGTTATCTCAGCCGCATTATTCTTCATCAACCCAATTTTTTGTTTAATTATACCAACATCGGATACCAGACTTATTTTGTTGATCAGGATTCGTTACAGCTCATGAAAAACCTGTATTTCGATGTGTTCAGGTTGGGAAATGTACGGGCTAATATGGCCGAAGTTGAGCCGATGGTGCGTAATGCTGATATTCTTACCATTGATTTGTCATCGATCCGACATTCTGATGCACCGGCAAGCAAACAAACCTCTCCCAATGGTTTTTATGGTGAAGAAATGTGTCAGATTTGCCGCTATGCCGGGATGAGTGATAAGCTTACCAGTATTGGTTTTTATGAATTGAATCCTGCACTTGATCCACAAGGTCAATCTGCGTTTCTTTTTGCTGAAATGATCTGGTATTTTATCGATGGTTTTGCAAATCGTCAACATGATTTTCCTGAGAAATCGGGTGAAGATTTTGTGAAGTTTACTGTTCAGGTTGAAACCTTTGCCGAGGAACTGGTATTTTTAAAAAGCAAGAAAACCAACCGGTGGTGGATGGTTGTTGGCATGAAGGACATTGTAGGGCGCAAATATCAACGTCATCAGTATGTTCCTTGCTCTTACGAAGATTACCAAATGGCATTAAATCAGGAAATTCCTGATCGTTGGTGGAAAGTTCAGCAAAAACTGATGTAACTTATTTCTTCACCCGCTTGGGGTTATCCTGAAGAAACGATTTCCAGCCACTATAGGATTTATCTGAAGTGGGTTTATTTCCTTGAAAAAAATGACAAACCGCTGCAGCCAATCCATCTGTGGCATCTAAATATTCTGGCATTTCACTGAATTTCATCAGGCTTCCTAACATCCCGGCTACTTGTTCTTTACTTGCATTACCATTTCCGGTAATCGATTGTTTAATTTTTTTTGGGGAATATTCAAAAATGGGAAGCTCTTTGGATAGTCCGGCAGCCATGGCCACACCCTGAGCACGCCCAAGTTTTAGCATCGACTGAACATTCTTTCCGAAAAATGGTGCTTCGAGGGCCATTTCATCCGGATGGTATTGTTCAATTAAACCAAGGGTTCGTTCAAAAATCTTTTTTAATTTTAGCGCGTGGTTATCGTAGGCGCCTAATTTCAACACACCCATGGTTATCAGTTGAATGCTATTACCGCTTTGATGTATAAGTCCGTAACCCATGATGTTTGTTCCCGGGTCGATGCCCAAAATAATACGTTCCACCAAAATATTGAATTAAATAAAGATGAACACAAAACTACGTAAAACAACCAATACAGTTATCAAACTTTTGGTGGTTGTGCTCACCTTTGTGTTTTTGTACGATCAATTGGTGTATCGTCATGATATGGACCATATTTTGGCCTTCTTTCCATTGATAGTTGAAAAGCAAGGCCTTTTTTATTATCTGATTTTAGTAGCTGTTTTGTTGCTAGCCAATATTTCCATTGAAACTATTAAATGGCAACTTGTCATTTCTAAATTGGAAGAAATTTCCTTTTATCGAGCAGTAAAGGCCGTATTGGCAGGAATGGCTGTAAGTATGTTTATGCCCAACCGAGTTGGTGATTATCTGGGCAGGGTGTTTATATTGAAAAAAGCCAATCGTTTACAGGCTGTTCTGGTAACTATTTTGGGAAGTGTTGCACAGCTAATAACCACTTTGTTGTTTGGTTTGGGGGCTAGTTTATTTTATTATCCTGTTATTTTCGATTTGAGCCAGCCATTTCATGGTTGGATCTATTCAGGCCTGGTGGTTGGAAACACTGTAACGGCGTTCATTTTTATTTTTGCGTACTTAAATTTTAATTTATTTTCGCTGATAATCAAGCGGATTAGTGGTCGGGGTTACCTTAAAATAGAAAAATATGCCGAAGTATTTTCACTGTATACTTCGGGTGAGCTTTTCAAAATATTGCTTTTGAGTATAGGGCGGTATTTGGTTTTTTCTTTTCAGTTTTATTTGATGTTAAAGGTTTTTCAAATACCGGTTCATTATTTTCAGTCTATGATGCTCATAGGAATGGTCTACTTGTTTATGACGGTTATTCCCACCATTGCGCTCACCGAATTTGGTGTGCGGGGGTCGGTTAGTTTAACTGTTTTCCAACAGTATCTAGTTTTCATGGGGTTGTGGAACGACACAATGGCCATAGGTGTTGTAGCAGCCTCCTCATTGTTGTGGGTGGTTAATTTGGTTTTTCCGGCAGCGTTTGGAACAGTTTTCATTTTTAGTTTGCGATTTATACGACGAAACCATGTGGATTAGTATATTCTCAACAGTTGTTTTGGTCATTACCTTGGCCTATGTGCTGGTTATGATTCTTATTGTATTGGGATGGCGTAGTTTGAGAATTCCAATAGCGGTAGATAATACAGAGGTTATCCCAATTTCTATAGTTGTAGCTGCCAGAGATGAGGAGAATAACATACTCGTTTTATTGGAAAGCTTTCTTCATCTGGATTATCCTTTAAATTCGTTTGAGTTAATTATCGTTGACGATCATTCTACTGATCGAACATTTTGGGTAATTCAAGAGTTCATTTTGGGTCATCCAAATCTAAATATCAAGGTGCTTTCTGCTAAAGAAATCGGCAAGAAAGCGGCTATCCGGCAAGGAATTTTACATGCTTCCTACGAACTTATTGCTACTACAGATGCCGATTGTGTTTTACCTGTTTATTGGTTGAATGTATGGGCCCAGGCATTTCAGAAACCGGAGATTCAATTAGCAATGGCTCCGGTGGTTTATAGCCAAAAACAAGGATATTTACACTATTTTTATGCACTGGAGTTTATCAGTTTGGTAGCCTCAGGAGCTGGAGCCGCCGGGCTTCAACTACCATTTATGGGAAATGCAGCCAACATGGCGTTTCGCCGAAAAAGTTTTGAGAAGGCAAGTCAAAGCAAAAATAATTATACTTCTGGCGATGATGTGTTTCTTATCCATCAAACCATCAGGCATTTCGGACGAAAGAGTGTGCGCTTTTTGTTAAATCCAAAAGCACTGGTAGAAACACCACCTCCCGAAACAATGGGGCAGTTTATCAGCCAAAGACTTCGATGGGGATCAAAGGCTAAGGGATACAGATCTATTGAAGCTCTTTTGGTTTCTTTGGTGGTGTTGTTAATGAATGTTGTTTTGGCAACCTTCATTATGATGGGTTTTTGGGTTGCATGGTTGTGGCCAATAACGGCATTGCTCTTCTTCACAAAGATGTTGGTTGATATGCCTGTAGTTTTTGGTTATGCCGGTTTTGTAAAAAGGACACACCTTAAAAAATGGTTTATTCCGTTTAGTTTGGTATATCCTTTTTATATTGTAATAGTAGGGTTCTCCTCTATCTTTTTCAATTTTAACTGGAAGGGGCGACGTTTTTCCAGATAATCAATTATTTTTTCCGATTTTGAAGTAATATGGCTGCAATCTGAAGGTCTATAGGGTGGGTGATTTTAATGTTTTCCGTTTCGCCGGCAACTAAAATTACCGGATAACCCAAACTACCCAATACTGATGCATCGTCGGTGAACTTTTCATCGTACGATTGTCGGTAAGCCTGCAAAATCAAATTACTTTTAAATACTTGGGGAGTTTGTACTGCCCTGTATTGGTCACGGTCAACAGCTTTGTTATGCGGCCCCGAAACATAGCGAATGGAGTCGCTAATGGGGATAACAGGTATGGCGCAGCTTTTAGTTTCAGCGACCTTAAAGCAGTTTTCAATTAGGTTTTTTGAAACCAGCGGGCGAGCCGCATCATGAATGGCCACAATAGCTGGATTGATCACCTTTTGAAGTCCTGCCAAAACAGAATGAAACCTGGTTTCGCCTCCAGTGACTAAAGTGTGTGGTATTTTAAAAGAATGATCTTTGCACATGATTTTCCACTGTTCTTGCCAGTGTTCGTTCAGAACCAGAATAAATTCAGCATCCTCAACCTGGTTAAAGGCATCGAAGGTGTGCATAATAACAGGTCTTTTCTCAAGCAAAGCAAATTGTTTTGGCATTTCTGTGTCAAAACGGGTTCCTTCTCCACCCGCCATAATCAGAATATATTTTTTCATGCTGTAAGTTCTTTGTGGTAAAAATAGAATAACCCGGCCAATCATGACCAGGTTACTTTAATTTTTCTCTGTTTTTTGGTTAAATGATCAGCATAGCATCACCATAGGTGAAAAACTTGTATTTTTCTTTGATGGCTACATCGTAAACTTCTCTCATCAGGTCGTAACCTGTAAAAGCTGAAACCATCATCATCATGGGCGACATGGGCAGATGAAAGTTAGTTACCATTGCATCTGCTGTTTTAAATTCATAAGGAGGATTAATGAATTTATTTGTCCAACCAGTGTAAGGTTTTATTTGACCGGTGATGCTGACAGCAGTTTCAAGCGCTTTTAAAGTTGTTGTTCCCACAGCAATCACCTTATGTTTATTTTCTTTTGCAAGGTTAATAATATCGGCATTTTGTTGCAGAATGAACATTTCTTCTGAGTCTACTTTATGTTTAGTCAGGTCTTCCACCTCGATGGTTCGGAAGTTTCCAAGTCCGGTATGAAGGGTGATTTCGGCAAAGTTTATACCTTTAATTTCCAATCTTTTCATTAACTCACGTGAGAAATGAAGTCCGGCAGTAGGTGCAGCAATGGCGCCTTCATGTTTGGCATAAATGGTTTGGTAACGCTCATCATCGTTGGGCTCAACCGGGCGTGAGTGAATTTTTGGCAGTGGAGTTTGTCCAAGTGTTTGAATGGTATTTTTGAATTCTTCGTAAGGTCCATCAAATAAAAAACGCAGGGTTCTTCCCCGTGAAGTGGTATTGTCGATCACCTCGGCCACCAATTCTTCGTTTTCACCAAAATATAATTTGTTGCCAATTCGTATTTTTCTGGCAGGATCTACCAGTACGTCCCATAACCGGCTTTCTCTGTTGAGTTCGCGAAGTAGAAAAACCTCGATTTTTGCTCCTGTTTTTTCTTTTTCGCCATATAATCTGGCTGGAAATACACGGGTATTGTTTATCGCAAATACATCACCTTCCGAAAAATAGTCCAAAACCTCTTTGAAAGTTTTGTGCTCAATAGTCTCTTTGGCTCTGTCAACCACCAACATGCGTGCTTCGTCTCTGTTCTTAGCAGGATGGTCAGCAATTAACTCCCGAGGCAATTCAAATTTAAATTGGGATAATTTCATATATGAACGTTTAAAATTTTTTTGTATATTAAAACCCTGACTGGGAAAAAGTTTGCAAAGATACGGTTTTTAAACGCCGAAGTCAAGTAAAATGATGGTAAAAACCTATTTATCAGTAGAATACTTGGCTTTTTTAACTATTTAATGCGTTTTTTATTGGAAAATGGAACAGGATATTACCGAAATCAAGTTATAATTTGGTTGATGTTATTGACGTTTTTCCATCAATTTTCGCCAGGCAAGGGTAAGTACTGAACTCAAAACTAAAACGGTGATAAACCATAACAAAAGGGAATACCCTTGTTGGGTTTTGTAAATAATTGTGGCTAAATTGCCAATAATCAGCCATTGAAAAACATAAATTGAAGTCACATTTTTTCCAATCCACTCGATATAGTTTGTTAATCGGTTGTTGATTCGTTGTGCTAACTGATATACAAGAGAACTCCAAAGGGCAATGATTAGGACTGCAAAACCAAAGAAAAGTGCGCTATGGTGGTAGTATTGTTCAAGATGGGCGGATATTTCAAATCCATACCCGAATGTAAATGCAAGCAAAATAACGATTTCCGGGATGATATACCACTTGTTTGCTTTGTAAAATTTCAATAGTATCTGTTCTTTAAGATTAAAAATGAACCCCAATAATACATAGGATATCCAGGGAATAACAGGAAAATACGACCACCAAGCATCCGAATAAAAATAGGCTGTCAGGTAGGAGGGAAGTCCTTCTGTTTTTGGTGGCAGGAAAAACAGGGGAATGGAAATGATTAGGATCAATGCAATAACATAAACCCAAACATTTTTTTTGAAAAAATGTTTAAGCAATGCGATGATGATCACGGAAAGCCCTGCCAAAAACAGGATATCTACTCCGAAAAGATACTCCCAGGGACTTAAAATAAATGCTCCGATATAAATATGGTAGAAAAGATTGAGGTTGAGTCCAATATTCAATGCAAATCCCCATACCATTAATTTAAGTCCTCTTATTAAATCGAATTTTAGCCCTTTATTCGTGCGAGCTAAATAATAACCCATGACCGCCATAAATACAGGGGCAGCGGGTATCCCGCCAAGGAAAAGAAAAATGCCACCAATTATGCTATCATAAAAACCCTGAGTGGCAAATAGTTCGGTGATGTGAACCATAATCATCAGGATAACAGCAATACCTTTGAGTAGGTCGGGAGTACGTGCGCGCATATAGTTACGAGGATTCACTTTTTAATAAAACTATCTGGATCGGTTTAACCAATATTTTCTAGTAAATATATTCTGTTCCAGAAGCCCTAATTCATCTTATATGGTTAAATTTGACTCAAAATAAAACAATACAAATGTACCTCTTTTAACCCTTTTTAAAACCTCATTATGAAAACAAGACTTTTACCCCTTATTTTTGTTTTAATGTCCACCATGTATGGATATTCACAATGTTTACCCGAAGGAATAACCTTTAATTATCAAACCCAAATCGACAGTTTTGCCATCAATTATCCGGGATGTCAAGAGATTTTAGGTAATGTTCATGTATTCGGGAACGATATTACCAACCTAAACGGACTTTCACCCATTCAAATAATTCACGGAAACTTTGATTTAAGTAATTGTCATCACCTGATAAGTCTTCAGGGATTGAATAGTTTAAGTGAAGTATTGGATTTTCGGTTGACCAATTGTTCTCTGTTGCTGAACTTGGTCGGGCTTGACAGTTTACGAATCATACATGATGAGTTGGAGATATATGGAAATATGGGATTGACCAGTCTTTACGGGTTGAATTCACTGGATAGTGTATATCGGCTGGATATCAGTCGCAACGTCCAAATAGCGGACATTTCGAATTTGTCAGCAGCACATGGTATTACTACACTCAGAATTCAACTTAACGATGTGTTAAGCAATCTGGATGGTTTGGAAAATATCACAGAACTTGTTTTTCTTGAGATTTTGGATAACCCTGCGTTACAAGATCTCTCAGGCCTTTTGAATCTCACTTCCGTTCAGTACAGAGCATATTTAAGCGGAAATCATGCACTAACTGATTTTACAGGACTTGATAATTTGTCTCATGTGGGACTGACGCTTTTTATTCGGAACAACAATTCACTAACGCAACTTTCAGGACTGGCTAATATCGATAGTATTGGCCAGGATTTAATTGTTCTGGAGAATCCGGTACTGACTGATTTAGCCGGCCTATCGGGATTAATGCATGTGAATGGTATTTCACTTATTGATAATCCTTCTTTGGTCAGTGTAAATGGTTTCTTAGGTTTCGATAGTTTGTCTGGTATTTCCGTTACTGGCTGTGATGCACTTACATCCATTGACGCTCCCAACTTAACCACGGTGAGTAATAGCATTACCATTCAACGAAATCCGCTCATCACCAATTTGGAGGGGATCGGCAATATTTCCAATTTTTCAGGAATCCTTAATATAACTGACAATGATGGACTTACCGATATTTCGTCACTTATTGTTTCAGAAAACCTGGAGTCGTTGTCAATTGACGAAAATCTTCTACTGACTAATATATCTGGTTTAGAAAATTTACAACATGTTAATGGCGAACTCAATATTGTTTTAAACCCAGCTCTCGAAAGTATGGTTGCCCTTCAAAATCTGGAAAGTGTAGCCGGAGCATTCGCGATGAATTATAACAAACAACTGACTTCATTGTCAGGATTAGAAAATTTACAGACCATAGGAGGCGATTTAGAAATTGTTTCCAACGACCAATTGACCAGCGTGATAGCATTAAGCCAACTAACCTCGGTAGGAGGTCACCTGTTCATCAAGGATAATCCAGCACTGGCCAGTTTTTCAGGTTTCGACAAAACAACTGAGATTCAAGGGGATTTTGAAGTCAGCAATAATCCATTACTTCTAAATTTTGACGGACTTTTTCAATTGAAACTTATTGATGGCATCTTGCAAATTCAGTATAACAATGGCTTGGAGAATTTATCTGGTTTGGAGAGTCTTGAAACCATCGATGGGATGTTGATTAAAAACAATGCCGTACTAGAAGATATTAGCTCCCTTCTTCAACTTTCTGAAATTAATGGGTTTGTCAAAGTGGCGAACAATAATTTACTTACAAGTCTTTCAGGACTTGATCATGTGAATGCCGAAACCATCAGTCTGCTTAATATTACAGGCAATCCTGCGCTCAGCACTTGTAACGTACAAAGTGTTTGCGATTTTTTAAACCTTCCGGATAGCGAGATCACCATATTGTATAACAAAGATGGCTGCAATAACACTGATCAGGTGCATGAAGCTTGTTTGGTGGGAACATCAGAAAGTCTATTTACAGAGATAAATTTATATCCAAATCCTGCAAGTGATTTTCTCTCTGTACAGGGATTGAAAGAAAATCAATTCGTTACAATTACAATATTTGATCTCAATGGAAGGGTAATGGTTGAAGAAATGCTCCTGGATAACTTAGTTTCTATAAAAGAAATGGTTTCCGGCATGTACATCGTCGAAATAAATGTGGGGTTAAATTCCATTAAACGAAAATTGATTATCAGGCATTGATGCTAACACAAAAAAAGGCCGGCAATTGCCGGCCTTTTTTTGTGTGATGAATAAGCTTATTCAACAATTTCCAAAACAGTAGTTGCTGGCTCTTCTATTTCAACTACTTCTTCCACAACAACCGGACGCTCGGTTACCAGGGTCATTTCGTTGATGATATTTTTAGCACCGGCAAATTTATCAATAACGAACAATACATAACGAATGTCCACATTGATTGTGCGTTGCAACTCAGGCTCAAAAGCGATATCACCGCTCATGGCTTCCCAGTTACCGTCGAAAGCCAAGCCAATGAGCTCACCATTTGCGTTCATTACAGGACTTCCTGAGTTACCTCCGGTAATATCATGGGTAGTTAGGAAGCAAACCTTCATCACGCCATCTTCGCCGTAAGGACCAAAATCTTTGGCTTCGTACAATTCTTTCAACTTGGCAGGTACGATGAATTCAAAATTGTTTGGATCTTCCTTCTGCATGATACCATCCATAGTGGTAAAATACTCATAATGAATGGCATCAGCAGGATAATAATCCTGAACAGTACCATAAGTTAAGCGTTGGGTAAAGTTGGCATCAGGAGCATAGTTAATTTCAGGATTCATGTCGCGAATACCGGCAATAAATAAGCGATTTCCTTTTTCAAGATCTTCGTAAGCTTTTTTGGTTTTGCCGGCCATATCGCGATAAGCACTGTAGAAAGCATTAACAGCTTCAAAAGCAGGATCTTTAGCCAGTACTTTTTTACTTGGCTTTGCTAAGAAAGCTTCAACTTTTTCCTTGGTTGAGAAAATAGATTTACTGAAAACATAATCGGCATAAGCCTGATAATCGCCTTTGAATTTTTTATCCATTTTCAACAGATAAACTGGTTGTTGATCTAATGGAACATTTTGGTGATACATCTGCATCATCGAAGCAAAAATATTGCGATCAATATCGTAATTGTAATCTTTGAAATATCCATTAACGCCTGATTTTAATTGTTCAACGGCTTTTTGGATAGCTTCCTCATCCTTGTCTTTGGCGTTCAATAGTTTTTCAAGTTTGGTAGCTTTTAAAGCTGCTCCCATAATTTCAGGACCACGATAAACGGCTTCCCTGAAATACCAGTTGGCCATATCATACTCACCCAAAATATCGTACGCATCGCTGATCAGCTTTAATGATTCACCATATTGTTTTTTGGCTGCAGGATTTTGATTAAGCCAGTTTTCAAATTCAGCTTCTTGTTGCTGTTTTTTACCTTTTACATTCAACCGTTTCAATCCTTTGGTTTGACCGATAAAATATTTCCAGTAGTTGGCGGTACGGGCGTATTTGGAAGCATATTGCAATCTAACGGCTTCGTCAGCGTTCATTCCTTCACGCATTAAACGTAATTTTTCGGCACGAATGTCTACGATAGTTGGATTCGATTGGTTGATGGCTAAGTCAATGCCGTAGCTTGACAAATAACGATCGGTGCTACCAGGATA
This sequence comes from Bacteroidales bacterium, assembly GCA_041582875.1. GTDB lineage: Bacteria > Bacteroidota > Bacteroidia > Bacteroidales > F082 > UBA6244. The sequence goes on from JBFHGX010000058.1 coordinate 17,094, forward strand.
TCCCATAATCATGGCAAAATCACCTTTTTCTACTCCTGCAATATTCACAGGCAAGAAATGTTTTGATTTCATGGGTACATTTTCTTCGGTATAGTTAGCCGGACTACCATCAGGAGCAGTGTATACGCGGAACATGGAGAAGTCACCGGTATGGCGTGGCCACATCCAGTTGTCGGTGTCAGCACCAAATTTACCAATGGCTTCAGGAGGTGTTCCGACCAAACGAATGTCTGTATATAATTCATAAACAAACAGATAATACTCATTACCACCGTAAAAAGTCTCAACAATACCTTTAAATTTGGTGTCTTTGGTGGCTTCCTCAATAATGGCTTTGTTGTTCACGTCGATAATACTATCGCGTTGAGCTTCTGAAAGGTCGTTTGTGACACCTTTCAGGCTTTCGTTGGTCACATCCTTCATATATTGCAGAAACTGAACTTTCAAACCCTCTACTGGAATTTCTTCGCCTTTGTTCATGGCCCAGAAACCATCATCCAGGTAGTTGGCTTCAGGAGTACTTACTTGTTGGATGGATCCGTATCCACAATGGTGATTGGTTAAAATAAGACCTTCAGGTGAAACAATTTCACCAGTACATCCTCCACCAAAAATAATGATGGCGTCTTTAATACTTGAGTGGTTAATGCTGTATATGTCTTCGGCTGAGAGTTTTAAACCCAACTTCTGCATTTCAGCCATGTTTTTGTTAATTAACAAAGGAATCCACATTCCTTCGTCAGCGCGCAGGCTAGTGCCCCATCCCAGCATGAGTGCCAGGGTAATAATCAGTAATTTTTTCATTTTTTTATGGTTGATTTTTAAACAAATTTTTCTCCTTTTTCCACTTTCACATCCGTAACAAACTGTCTGATTTGTTGTTCATCTTCTTTGCGACAAACCAACAGGGTGTTGTCTTCTTCCACCACAATGTAATCGTTAAGTCCCTGTAAAACAACAAGTTTATTTTTTGGGACGTTTACAATACAATCTTTGGTGTCGTACAACATGACGTTGTTTCCCACTACTGCATTTTGGTTGGCATCTTTATCTCTGATGGTGTATAGTGATCCCCATGTACCTAAATCCGACCAGCCAAAATCAACTTCCATCACGTGTACATTGGTGGCTTTTTCCATGATACCATAGTCAATGGAGATGTTTTTGCAAATGGCATAGGTATCACTTATAAAAGCTTTTTCTTCTTCTGTATTGTATTTACCAACACCTGCTGCAAACAAAGAATCAACGTCTTCGAGCAAGGTGGAAAAGGCATGCATGATGTTTTTCAACGACCAGATAAAGATGCCTGAATTCCAAAGAAAATCCCCGCTGGCTAAAAATGATTGAGCGATTTCTAAATTGGGTTTTTCCGTAAAAGTTTTCACCTTGTGAAGCATTTTATTCTCAGGACAAACAATATCTTCGGTAAATTGAATATAGCCGTAACCGGTATCGGGACGACTGGGTTTTATGCCTAAGGTTAGCAGCCAGTCGTTATTATTGGCAGCTTCTAAGGCCGCTTCGATGTTGCGAACAAATTCTTCTTCTTTTAAAATGATATGATCTGAAGGGGCAACCACCACAAGCGCATCAGGATTAGTTTCTTTAATTTTGTAGTTGGCATAAGCCACGCAGGGAGCAGTATTTCTACGTGAAGGTTCGCACAACACCTGATTCTCGGTAAGTTGTGGAAGTTGCTCCAACACAAGATCCTTGTATATTTCATTGGTAACCACATAGATATTTTCGGCGGGACACAAATGTATAAACCGATCAAAAGTAAGCTGAATAAGCGTTTTGCCAACACCCAGGATATCAATAAATTGTTTAGGTCGTGAGGTTTTGCTCATGGGCCAAAAACGAGCGCCAACTCCTCCGGCCATGATTACACAATAATTGTTCTTTTTTTCCATTTCTTTTGGTTTGTTGAACCGTTCCAAAGTTGTTCATTTTCTTTCAAAATGAAAGAAATATCAATGGATTGGAAAGGTGATTATAATATCGTTTACAAAAATAGTAAAGTCGTTGATTTAAGTGTGGTTATTTATCTTTTTTTGAACCCGTTCTAAAACAGGATGATTTTGGCGTTATCTTTGAATCAGTATTTTATGACTCTCCAGCCAGCCTGATGACTCAATGATCATCAGGTAAAAACCTGCTGGAATTTTTGAAACATCCATCGAAAAGGTTTTAGTGCCTGAAACGGATTCAGTATGAATATTTTTTCCTTCAGTATTTACCAAAGATATGTCCATTATTTGCTGCTGTTTTTCTTTTTGGATTACCCAAATATTATCCTTGGCGGGATTGGGAAAAACCATGAACCGTGTTTCAGCCTTTTCGGATATTCCATCCGGATTTCCTTGCTGAACAATTGAAATATTGTCGATAAACAGATTGTTTCCTGTGCCATTGATGCCTGTGAAATTCAGCAGGATATCTTGGCCTGCAAATTCACTCAAGTCGATTTCAACGCTTTTCCATTGGGTAGAATCTTCAGGAACGAAATACTCAAAAAGGGTGTCGTTGGTGGTCATGTCAGCACCTCCCTGATAAAACAATTCAAAAGGGAAACTTCCGCCACAATCATTGGACAACAATACCTGAAGCGAGTCGGTGTAAAACCAATGCGATAATTGATAAGCCAAGTCGAATGAAAGCGTGAGGGTTCCTGTATCAGGTAGTGTGATGAGTTGACTGATCATAGCGTCGGTTTGGTGGCCACCTGCGGTGTAATTAAAGAAGGGCATGATAGCAGACTGAAGGCTGTTTTCAATTCCACCAGTAGCAAGGGTATCCCAGGTGCGTGATTCATCCGGATTTTCAACAAACCAGCCCAGCATTCTTAAACTCCCGGGTTCGAATCCTTCAAAATAGGGCAAAGCGCGTTGCTCTCTTAAGTTAAAACGAGCCATACGGCGGTTGTTGTTGTTATCAGCTTCAACAACTCCTTCGGGTAGTTGGGCAATCACCTGTAACTCTTTGTCTCCTCTGATTTGGGTAGTTAATTCAGGTAAGTCAATGGTCAGGCTTTCGCCGGAAGGCAATGAACCAGTCCATTCGTAAGTTAATTGATTTTCACCCACATACCCGTAGTTAATGGTGGCAGATTGTACGGTCTCTACTCCTTTATTTTCCAATACTACTTGGGGCTGAAACGAGGTGTAGCAGGCATAATAAAAGTCAGGTTCGGTAATGGCTTTCACAGCCAAATCCCAATCGTTGGTGAGGGGAGGAACCGGCTCGTGGTTTTGTGCCAGCCAATTGAATGCGGCAAGTACATCAATCAATCCCATGCCGTAGGTGTTGTCCTCTCCGGGTTCGCCCAAATCGCGGGCTGTGTAGTATAAGGCCAACATCAAATCTTCTCCGGCTAAATAAGGAAAAGCTTCTTTCAACAACAAGAGAGCTCCGGACACGTGAGGTGAGGCCATTGAAGTTCCTGATTTTTCTCCATATCCGTCAGGGCCATTGGCCGAACGAACGTCTTGTCCGGGTGCCGTAACTTCAGGTTTTATTTTCAACGAACCTGTTCCTGGACAAGTGGTTGGTCCCCGGCTCGAAAATCCGCTGATGGGGTAGGTAGTGTCGTGCGGGTTGATGCTGCCAATGGTAAAAACATTTACCAGTCCGGTATTGATATGGTGTGGCTCCGAAATGGTATTGGGGTTGGGGCCGTCGTTCCCTGCTGAAAAAACTGTGGCAATTCCTGCCGTTTCCAATGCATTCAGAAAGTCACTTACATAACTCACACACAAATTGGTATCACCAGGACTTGTATATCCCCATGAATTATTGATTACATCAGGAATGTCGCTTGTGGTGGCCGTATCGCCATCAGGATTGAATGCCCACTCAAAGGCGGCAACAAACTCCGACAAAGGTTTTACCGTGGCAATACTGGTCGCAATCAGGTCGTTGGCAATCCAATAGGCGTTAAAGGCAACACCGATCGTGTCGTTTGTATTTTCATCCAGCCCCAGTGCGGTACCTAATGTGTGAGTTCCATGGCTTCCTGCTTTGTCTTTCAACACTTCGTTATCCAACGAAAAAAACGACTGTGACAAAGGATAATGCTTACCCAAAAATCGTTCTCCAATGGCCGGATGATCGGGCCACGCACCGGTATCGAAACTGTAGTGCAAACGTCCGCGTCCGGTATAGCCCATTTTCCATAATGCCGGAGCATTAATTACCCGAACACCGGGTTCGGTGCCT
>JBFHGX010000059.1:0-21000 GCA_041582875.1 Bacteroidales bacterium
GACGGAAATATTGTTAATACCAATGCCCCTCGTCCGAGCAATCCTGCTGCTGTAACTGAAGTAGAGAAATTGCTTTAAAAAAACAGATATAAAAAAATAAGGGGCTTGCGCAGTGCGCAAGCCCCTTATTTTTTTCCAAACTTACTTATTTGTTATCCAGTTTCTCCAGATTTTCCATTCCCTTCATATTCATGGATTTACCAATTTCAGAAACCGTATTCATGTCGATATTTCCGGTCATGCTCATGATAATACCTTCTTCGTTATCGTCTACCAACATCAGCATCTCGGAGATGTGGTTTTTATCGGTTTTCTTAACGAGGAAACGGATGTCGGTTCCTTCTTCACGAATGGCCATCAATTCTTCATAATCTTTGAGTTTAACCATTTTTTTCACTTCCGACATGAAGTCAAATTTCTCGCCTTCTTTGGGTTCGTAAATCAACATCTTGAGGCTTTTGAGCTGATCCATGATATTTTGGGCATCTCTCACTTCCTGAGTACTGTCGTCAGTATCGAGATTGCTCAGCATTTGAAACATGCCGGGAGAAATATTGATGCTGGTAAATCCGGATTGACCGGCATATTTTTCGTATAATTTGTCGATGGCGGTTTGCGCTTGCAGCATGGCTGGCATCAGGGCAAACAACATGAATGTGGTGATTAAAACAAGTTTTTTCATGGTAATAGAGTTTAATGGTTGCTAATGATTGATGTATTTTTAATTTCCCAGATTGACATACACCCGGGTAAATGATTTTAAATAATGTGAAGCCTTATCAAGCTTTTTCGATTGATCGGATTTACCAACAGCACCTTCCACCTTTTCTACACTCTGAACAAGTTTGGCTGTGGATTTTTTTGCAGGTTCAAGACCTTTATTCAGGTTTTTAGCTACTTGCTCCAACGCCTTCGTGGTTTCATTAAAAGCCAGTTGCGGATCGTTGATGGTGCCATAAACTTGAGTAGGCTTAACCAATTCGCTTCCTATCCAAAGTGCAAAAAACAACACCACTGCAGCGGCAATGCTCGACCATTGCTGACTAAACCTTATCCACATTGATTTTTTTGGTGCTTCCGCCCCGATGACTTTAAAAAGGTGTTCTTCAAAATCGCTGTCAAGCGATGGCTGATCCGTCAGTTGTTGCATCATGCGAAGTTGAACCAACACGTCTGCATAAGCTTCACTTTGGGGGAAGTCTTTCAGCGCTTTCAACAGCTGACGCTCCTCCTTCAGGGATGTATTCCCTTCGTAGTATTTTTCAACTAACTGTTGTAGTTCCTGTGGTTGCATAATTTTCTATTTCTTTGATTCTTTCTCTAATCTTTTTCCGTGCCCGGGATAAATTTACCCGAATGTAATTCATGTCAAATCCAGTTATTTGGGCGATTTCCTCAAATTCCAGCTGCTCCATATCGCGAAGATGAAGCAGCGTTTTTTGCTGTTCGGGAAGCAGATTGATTTCTTTTTTAACCCATTGCAGCATATCGGTTTCTTCTATCTGTGACTGCGGAGTAATCTCCGATCCCCGACCAAATTCTTCATGAAGTGTAATGAACTTATTGCTCTTGCTTTTCAGGCGATCTAAACACAAATTCCGTGTAGTGGTCATCATTAAAGCTTCCTGACTCCGAATTTCCTTCAACCGATCCCGCATCTTCCACATCTTGACGTACACATCCTGAACGGCATCCTGAGCATCATCCCTATTTCCGAGTAACCGGAACGAGAACCTGAACAGTTTATCCTTTAAAGGAAGGAGTTGATGAGTAAATTCTTCTACTGTCATATCAATTAACCAGACGATTGGATGGAGATAAAATTACAGCTAATTGAAAACAATTTACCAGTTGTTGATTTTTTTACGAATAAATTGCATAAGCTGCAATCGTAAAACAAAAAAAACCTCCCACTCAAAAAGCAGGAGGTCAACAAAAGGAACTATTTTATTAGAACGGAATCGTGTCAGCGCCAAGCAAACGAAGATAGTTATTGCTGTGATGCTCTACTCCCATCCAATGGTCGTAATACGGAACCGAATCGGTGGCAGGTAAACCGGCAATGGTATCTTTTACAGGAATAAAGCCAATGGTATCAGCCACTACCATGTTGACATATTGAATTCCTCTATCGGCAAGCACCAATTGGATAGAATCAGCCAGATTACGGTAGAACGATGGCACGTAAACCGGAACATCCTGAGAAATGATGGAAGGAATGCCCGACCAAAAGCGTGGAATGACATCCTTGGAATTGATATACATATGAAAGGACTCGTCCTTGCTTAGCAAATTCAGGTAATTGGTTACAAAACTCTGGTTACCGATACTTGGACCGGCAAATCCAAGAACAGAAACGGAAAATTTATTGTTGAAAACTGAAGGACTTTTCAGCCAGTAGGCAAAAACCTGTGCTAGGCTCCCACCCTGACTATGACCGGTAACAAACATGCGCACACCAGAATCGCCTGGAATAGAATTTAAAAACGTTTGGAGTGTTTGTCCACTTTTACTGTCTTTGGTATCCAACAGAAAATTAAAACCGTCCCAGGCACCCCATGAAACCTTATCATCAGCCTGTCCATAGGTGAAATGCGTCCATTCAAAAACATTAAGGTCTTCAAAATCATCGAAAAACGACTTGAGACGTGTTCCTCGAATGACCAAGGCATAATAAGATTGATTTTCGGTGGCATATTCCGCCACATAAGCCAGATTGACATTGAGTGGCGAAATTCCTGGCCCCCATACTCGCTTCCACTGCCCCTTAGTAATAAGACCCTTATCGGCTAACAGTGTATCGATTTTTTGACGAATAATGGGCTCACTGGTATTACTCTCGGCATAACTAATCGCCGAAAGGGTCATCATGATGCCAGGCAAATTGTAGGTTTCAAGCTCCGAACCAACAGTTGTGGTATCTTTCTTACAGCTAATAATGGTCAACAACACCAAAGCCATCATCGCCATCATGGGTAAATTTTTATTTATTCTCATCTCTATATTTTTAGTTGAAACATCTTGGCACCTCCCAACACACTACATTATCTACTCTTTTTCAATCGGTTAAAAGTAGTATTCAAGGTTACCCTATAAACGCTATTTATAATGCGTCCAAATATAGACTAATTTCAACAACGGCTGTTTTTAATAGACAAGCAACAAAGACTACCACCAACTAAGTTCTACATCATAACAAAGTCACACATTTTTCATCTGTACATAATAACAAGGGTAAATCGGAGTTTGTATTAACAGGAGTTTGTTTACAAGTATCAATCTCCTAAAAAAGGAGAAAGTCGAATTGGTATAATTTTACATTTTTATTCAGAAATCAAACCTATGATCACAGGAATTATTTTGCAAATTCAGGAAACTGCCGCTATTGTTGGTGGTGAAGGAGAAATCACATTACCCATTCTCGATTTGGTTATCAAAGGTGGTATCATCATGGCCATACTAGGGGTTTTGTCGGTAATTGCGTTTTATATTTTCTTCGAACGACTGTTGGTGCTCAGCAAAGCGCGCAAACAAGACAAAAGTTTCATGAACAACATCCGCAATTTCATCCACGAAGGCAAACTGGAATCGGCGCAGGCCTTGTGTTTGACCAATAACTCCTCTATTGGGAGGATGATCAGCAAAGGACTATCCCGCATCGGAAGACCCTTAAGTGATATCAACGCAGCCATCGAAAACACCGGGAAACTGGAGGTTTCGAAGTTAGAGCGCAATGTGGCTGGTCTGGCTACGATTGCAGGAGCCGCACCCATGCTTGGGTTTTTAGGAACCGTAATCGGGATGATTCGTGCCTTTTATGATATGTCGATGGCAGGAAACAACATCAATATCGAATTGCTTTCACAAGGAATTTATCAGGCCATGATTACTACGGTAGGAGGACTTATCGTTGGGATTACCGCTTACATTTTCTACAACATATTAGTTTCCAGGGTTCAGTCGGTGGTTTACACCCTTGAAATCACAGCCACTGAATTTATGGATGTATTGAACGAACCAGCCAAATAACAAGAAAGGACTAGCGATGGCGATACAAATGCGCAATAAACGCGACACCAATTTCAGCATGGCCTCCATGTCGGACATTGTTTTTTTGTTGCTGATTTTCTTTATGCTCACCTCCACACTGGTGGCTCCAAATGCCATCAAGCTATTGTTGCCGAGCAGTCAGAGCAAAACCATGTCGAAACAAACGGTAACGGTATATGTCAATAAAGACCGTAACATTTATGTAGAAGAACGTAAAGTAGATCCTAGCAACCTGGAGAATGTTCTCTTTGGATTGATCAGAAATGAACAAGCTGCATCAGTCGTCCTCCGTTCCGACAAAACCGTACCTGTGCAGGATATCGTGGTGGTGATTGATGCGGTAAACATGATCAATCAAAAAAACGACACCCAACACAAAGTAATTCTGGCTACTTCACCCAAACGATGACATCCGATTGAAGAAGATAAAACTAGATAAAGACCAACGAAAAGCCGCTGTAGGCACCCTTATCATCCACCTTTTGCTTTTGGTGGCCTTGCTCTTTATTGCCTTACGCACACCGCTTCCCCTTCCGGGAGAAGAAGGTGTTGAAGTTAACTTGGGTTATGACGATCGTGGCTATGGCCAGATTCAAGAAGATTCTCCACCACCTGAGGCCACTCCTCAGCCTCAGCCCGTGGAAGAAGTTACTCCTCCTGAACCAGAGCCTGAGCCTGAAATTGCTGAAGAGGACATCATCACCCAAAATATAGAAGAAGCTCCGGTAATTGATGAAGAAATCGTTGAAGAAAAACCAGAGGAACCTGTTGAAAAACCAATAGAGAAACCTGAGATAAAGCCTGAGCCGGAAAAAATTGTAGAGAAAAAACCAGAGGAAAAACCTGTGGACACCATCCCTGTGATAGAAGAACCTGTTGAGGAAGTAGTGATTGAAAAACCGAAACCGGTAGTCAATACCAGAGCACTGTACAAAGGATCCTCCAATTCGGACACAGGTAGCAGTCAAGGGATTACTGAAGGCCCCGGAGATCAGGGAAAACCTCATGGCGACAAGGAAAGTGAAAAATATGATGGTCGCGGCGGTAAAGGCAACGGACCTTCTTTCTTCCTTGGGGGAAGAGGAAGTGTGAATTTGGAAACTCCATCAACGCAAGTTACCGAACAGGGCTCCGTGGTGGTATCCATTTGGGTTGATCGTGAAGGTCAGGTTAAAAAAGCACAAGTGAACCCAAAAGGAACTACAGTTTTAGATGCCCGTTTGCGTCAGATTGCTGTAGATGCTGCGCTCAACTCCACCTTCACCACCGATCAAAGTGCTGCCGAATTGCAACGCGGGACCATTACCTACAATTTTATCATCATGAAATAGAGGTGTTTTAACACGTCAGCCCATGAACTATAAAGAAACTCTGAACTGGCTTTTCGACCAGTTACCCATGTACCAGCGGGTAGGTCAGGCCGCATACAAAGCCAATCTCGACAATACAGATGCTTTGCTCGATGCATTAGGTCATCCTGAAAAGAAATTTAAAGCGATCCACGTTGCCGGAACCAATGGTAAGGGCAGTGTTTCGCACCTTATTGCCAGTATTTTGCAGGAAGCAGGATACAAAGTTGGATTGTATACTAGTCCACACTTAAAAGATTTCCGTGAACGGATTCGCATCAATGGCAAAATGATTTCCGAAGAAAAAGTGGTGGATTTTGTTGAGAAAAATCAATCGCTATTTGGCACGATTAAGTCTTCGTTTTTTGAAATGACGGTGGGCATGGCATATGACTATTTTGCCAACGAGAAAGTGGATTTTGCTGTATTGGAAACCGGTATGGGCGGACGGCTCGATTCAACCAATCGATGCGAACCGCTGGTTTCGGTAATAACCAACATTGGATTAGACCACACCACATTTCTGGGCGACACCCTAGAGAAAATTGCTGGAGAAAAGGCTGGTATTATCAAACCTGGAATTCCGGTTGTGGTAGGCAAACACCAACGGGAAACTGACTCCGTGTTTATCCGTAAGGCGGAGGAATGTCAATCTGAAATTTATTTTGCGGAAGACCAAGTTGATGTTCGTCGGCTGCAGGTTTCTGATCAGAAGATTCAACCATGTGATGTCTGGCTTCTCAACCTACCTTATTTGGAAGCACTTAGCCTACCTTTGTTGGGAAATTACCAAACGGATAACCTTTGTACAGTTGTACAAACCATAGAAGTTCTAAGAAAAAAGGGGCTGGTGAAGGTGGATAATAAAGAAGTGGCTGAAGGTATTGAATGTGTGATTCAGAATACGAGTCTGATGGGCCGTTGGCAGATTTTACGAAAATTCCCGGTCACTATTGCCGATACTGCCCACAATGTAGATGGCATCAAAGCAGTTGTTAATCAATTGGTTCAACTTCGTTACGATCACCTGCACCTGGTGTTTGGCATGGTAAATGACAAAGATGCCTTTTCCATACTCAACCTATTACCTAAAAATGCAACTTACTATTTTTGCACCCCCGATATTCCACGTGGCCGTGATGCGGAACAACTCCATGAGGAAGCCTTTAAAGCTGGTCTTAACGGTAAATCGTACACTTCTGTGAGACAAGCCTATAATGCAGCCTTAAACAATGCGGGAGGTAACGATGTGGTTTATGTAGGAGGAAGTACATTTGTGGTTGCAGAGGTGGTTTAGGAGGAGTAAATTGACATGAAATGGACACCTATTGGTTTTTATGATGTCACCAATCGAAGGAAATTTTATCTTTGAAAAATGGATGCTGATTTAAACCTATCAGAATACAATGAATGGATTTCAGAATTAAAATCCAAGATACATGCTGCTAGGCGTAAGGTCACCTACTCCATTAATAGCCAGCTTCTTGAAATGTATTGGGACCTTGGTAAAGACATCTGTGAGAAACAAAATAAATTTGATTGGGGTAGTAAATTTATTGAACAAATTGCCCTGGAACTAAAGCATGAATTCCCTGAATTGAAAGGCTTTTCCCGTAGAAATATTTACGCCATCAGACAATGGTATATTTTCTATTCAGCTAAATACCAATTTGTGCCACAGTTTGTGGCACAAATGCCCTGGGGACATAACAGGCTGATTATAACAAAGATAAAAAACATTTCAGAAGCGGAATTTTATTGTAATGAAACCATCAAGAATGGATGGGACAGAGACACCTTGGAAATTCAAATTGAAAAAAGGCTATTCAAAAGCATTGATTCTTCAGGCCATAATTTTCCACAAACACTGCCTCCTGAACAATCTAAATTAGCAAAAGAATTACTCAAGGATCCATATAATTTTGATTTCCTGGGCCTTCATGATGATGCGCTTGAAATATCCATCGAGAATGAATTGGTGAAGAACATCACTAAATTTCTATTAGAGCTTGGTAAAGGATTCGCTTTTGTTGGAAAGCAATATAAAATTGAGGTAAGTGAGAATGACTACTTCATTGACATGCTTTTCTATCATTTAGATCTAAGGTGTTACATTGTCATTGAATTGAAAGCCGGAAAATTCAAGCCTGAATTTGCTGGGAAATTAAATTTTTACCTGTCTGCTGTCGATAGCCATCTTAAACATGAAGAAGACAATCCTTCAGTGGGTATTCTATTATGTAAGAAAAAGGATAAAATTGAAGTGGAATATGCCCTAAGGGATATGAATAAACCCATGGGAATAACCGAATACCGACTATCAGATGCAATTCCCGAAAATATCAAAGCAAAACTTCCTTCAATCGAAGATTTGGAGAAAGAGCTCAGTAAAAAAACGGAATAAAAGTTCAATTAGAAGCTGATGAGGTTAAATAAGGTAAAACTACCATGATAGCATTAGTTTTACGCCAACTGAATACATAAGAGGCCGTAAAGTATACAAATTACAGATGCAGAAATAACAATTAATATGAATACAATTGAAACTGTCCAAATCATCCTCCTCGCCGCTTTACTGCTTTACGCCCTTTACTATGCGTACGAAACCTTCTTCGGAAAAACACATCAGCCCCGACTGTGGAAACAACACCTAAAGGATGGAATTATTTCGAAAGGGCTTCAGAAAGCCGAAAGTCGATACAAGGATAATATCCGGTTCTACACTTGGTGGTTCATGGTTGAACAACTCAAAAAACAAAAGATACAAGGTAGTTTTGCCGAACTTGGCGTTTACAAAGGCGATTCTGCTGAAATCTTACACTTAATGGATGAGGATCGCAACTTCCATCTATTTGATACTTTTAGCGGATTTCAGGAGAAAGATCTTAAAGGCGAAATCGGTAAAGCTGCCACATACACTCCACATGATTTTGCTGACACATCGCTGCAAAGGGTGAAAGACAGGCTTTCATCCAATCGATTTATTTTCCATGAAGGAGATTTTTCAGAAACTCGAAAAGAAGTAACAAACGAACAATTTGCGTTGGTTAATATGGATGTGGATTTGTACTTACCTACCAAAGCAGGACTTGAGTTTTTTTATCCACGTTTATCGCCCGGCGGAGTCATTTTTGTTCATGATTACAATCCCGACTGGCCGGGAATAATAAAAGCAGTGGATGAATTTGCTATAGAATTTTCACTAAATCTGGTTCATATCCCAGACAATGACGATACGGTGATCATCTGCAAAGGTTAGGCGGTTTTATTCAGGTGTTTTTTAACTTCTTTTAAAGCGATTTTAAACCAAACTGTATATTCATCGGGATGCATCGCCACATCAGCAATGATATCCGCCATTTTCATGTATTTCCAATTTTCAACTTCTTCGGGATTGGGAACGGGTAATTGATCTGAAAATCCAAAAAACACGTGATCATATTCATGCTCGGTTAATCCATCACCCACATCAGCTTTGTAAACAAACGAAAAAACCTCCTTTACATCACAGTCAAAACCCATTTCTTCTCCCATTCGGCGATGGGCTGCCTGCAGAGGCGTTTCGTTAACCCGTGGATGACTGCATACAGTATTGGTCCATAAGCCGGGCGAATGGTATTTATCGAGGGCCCTTTGCTGAAGCATGAGTTCTCCCTTCGAATTGAAAATAAAAACCGAAAAAGCACGGTGCAATACGCCTCGTTCATGGGCTTCCATTTTTTCGAGGGTACCTAACGGGCGGTCGTCTTGGTTTACCAATACCACATATTCTATTTGCATATTTTTCGCTTTTACCTATTGAATGATGACAAAGATACAAAATTGGCATTCTTGAAATAGCAGAAAATCAATTTCGGATAAATTTATTAAATTATCGAAGATAAAACCCAGGAATAATCACTTTAAAAAGAAATTTGTTCCTGTATAACAGAGGCACCATGATGTTAAATCAACAGATAATATAGGATAGGCAACAAGAAAATTAACAAATTAGAGTCATAAACGATATTCATATCAATACTTAAGGCCCAACATAAAACCAATTCCATTGGGAGTATTACCAAAGGTTAGCCGAACATCCTTTTTACACCCTTCCATGGCTTTTTGGTTGTTAGCGGTTTTTACACCCCCTGAAATCCACAAGGCAATTCCCACATTCATCATTGCAGAACCACTGAAATACATTATAATACCATCAGGGCCTTCCTGTTCCTGAATGAGTATTAAGGCTCCTATCAGATTGACCCCAAAACCAAAAAAAGTCAACCCCCTTCCTATATTTCGTTTCTTCTTGGCCTGCATGTACAGGTCAAAATAATGCTCAAAGTTTTGCCCTTTATAAGTACCTGTGTAAATATCTAGCGGAACTGCTTCGAAATCGACAGCTAATTCAGGAAGTGGAACATAAATCCCATTTCGGTAAAAAGCTTTAGCTTGCACCTGATGTTCTTCAGAATTAAATAGGTAGTAAATTATATTTCCCTTGGAGACGGATTGAATACTACAATTGATGATGGTATCCCCGTCAGTTGTGTAAATATTGTCATTTTGCGCATTCAGATTGGTGCACATCAGCATGACAACCAACAACAACATCACACCTTTCATTGGATAGGATACCTTAATTAATTGATAAAATGGCATGAACATAGAAGATGAATTTTACAAGTTTTGTTTGCAATAAATACTAATTCAGTGATAACTTAAACCCTACCCCATTAGCGGTTCCTCCAAAACTTAAACTGACATCGGGTTTCGATCGCTTCATGGCCTTGAGATTATTCGACGATTTAATGCCTCCATAAATCCATAAGGCAATCCCAAGATCCCCCATCACCCCACCGGCAAAAAAGAGTGCCAAGGGAATTCCCTCAGTAGTAAAATGATTATAGGTTACGACCGACACCACACAAGAAGTCAATCCTAAAAGAACGAGTGTCCTACCTGTGTTTCTTACCGAACGGGCCTGTAAATAGGTTTCCTCATAATAATTATAATCGAGTGTTTGTACGGATTTACCGGCAACCTTAGCCAGTGCAAAACTTTCCTCCATGAGCGGATCGCTAAGGTTAATATACTCCCCATTGATCAATATTGCAATGGCCTCAACCTGATAGTGATTTGATGCTTTTGAATAATCGACCAAATTACCGACATTGATCTCTAAAATTTTGCAATCAACAATAGAATCGCCATCTGTTTTGTAGATAACATCTTTTTGAGCTTGGGCTACCATACCCACCATCACCAGCATTAAAAAAATGAGTTTGCTTTTCATAAATATATTTAAATTATTGTTAATGAATCGAGTTCAGATTACGCTAGGTGTGTAGTACTTGTAGTAGCTTATTGGTGTGGTAAAACTAAAATATTTTTGATTACAAAGCAATAGAGGGAACAACTTTTAGGAAACTTAAAAGCTTATCTCAACCGCCACATGAAAAATTCATGAATCCTAAAGAAGTAACAAAACTTCTAGGACTAAGGCATCAGCTGTTTAGCGTGGGTTAGTGCAAGATCAAAGGAATTAAAAACATTTTCAGTCCCAACCAGAGCAGTTATACCGCTTTTATCGAGTTCTGACAACACTTGTGGTTTAACTCCCGACAGCACAATTTCTATACCCGCATGATTCAAAGTAATAAGCGCACCTTTCAGGTTATACAGCCCGGTTGAATCCACAAACGGAACATGTCGCATGCGTATAATCAACACCTTACCAAATCCGCCCACCGACTTAATAATTTCGGAATACTCCTTGGCAGAAGCAAAAAACAAAGGTCCGCTGATTTCAAATACCGACAATCCTTGGGGCAAGGCATCATAATTATCAATCACATCTTTATCTACTTCACGAATAAGAGATTCGCCTCCCAAATCCGACATACGCTTCATAAAAAGCAAGGCTGAAAGCACCACACCAACCTCGATGGCCACGGTAAGATCGACCAAAACCGTCAATAAAAAGGTGCTCACTAAAACAATCAAATCGAAAGGAGAGCTTTTTAAAATGGAGAGGAACGACCTCCATTCGCTCATGTTATAAGCTACCACGATGAGCACTCCGGCCAATACCGACATAGGAATCAATTTTGCCCAACGGCCAAAAAACACCATAATTAACAACAAGGTGAGCGCGTGCACTATGCCGGCAATGGGAGTTCGTCCACCATTTTTCACATTGGTTGCGGTACGTGCAATAGCTCCCGTGGCCGGGATTCCTCCAAAAAAAGGAGTCACCACATTGGCAATCCCCTGAGCAATCAGCTCGGTATTTGATCGATGGTTGCCACTAATCATTCCGTCGCTGACCACGGCCGAAAGCAACGATTCAACACCGCCCAGAATAGCAATGGTAAGGGCCGGTTGAATATATCTTCCCAAATGAAGAAACTCTATCTCAGGTATTTCGAAGCCAAAACTCACCGGAATATCACCAAAAAATGTTTCAATGGTTGGGACGGGAAGTTTAAAAAAGATGGCTATCAAAGTACCAAAAATAATAGCAACAAACGAGCCCGGAATTCGGGAAGTAAATTTCTTGGTGCCCACAACTATCAAAATAGTAAAAACCGTTATCCCGAGCGAATACCAGTTAACCGAATCCATATGTTGAAAAAAGGTCAACCATTTATCGATAAAATCGCTGGGAACTTTCACTACTTGAAGCCCCAATGCATCACGTATTTGAGTTGAAAAAATAACCAGTGCAATACCACTGGTAAACCCAACTACCAAAGGACGAGGAAAATATTTAAGCAATGCACCTAACTTTAAGACGCCAAGAAGTATAAGAATCAATCCGGCCATGATCGTAGAAATCATGAGACCTGTTAGTCCATATTGCTCCACAATACCATATACAATTACAATAAATGCTCCGGTAGGGCCACCAATTTGAACCCGGCTGCCGCCCAGAACAGAGATGATGAGTCCGGCAATAACAGCGGTAATCAATCCCTTTTCAGGTGAGACTCCTGAAGCAACAGCAAATGCAATGGCCAGTGGCAAGGCTACTATTCCGACCACCACTCCTGAAAGTATATCTGTTTGAATTTGCGACCGCGAAATGCCTGCTTTGAGCAGGCTAAAAAATTTAGGCTTAAAAATTGGTGTCATGGGACGTGTAATAGAACGCGCGAAATTAGACAGAAAAAAGGTTACAGCAACCAAATCGCCCTATTTTTCATGAATACAAACAACGGGTTTACTACTTTGAATTTCATTTTACTACGAACTTTATAAACACAACGCTAAAGCAAATAATCATTAATATCCCATGAGTCAATAATTTGATAAATTTGTCCAATAAAAAATTACCAATGAATAGAACCATTGTTTTCCTGTTTATTCTCCTAATCCCTGCAATAATGGGTTGTAAAGAACTTGTGGTCAAAATGTCAGACAGCGGCACTACGGTAAATTTGGCCGTAGATCAAATCCTCAAAATTGAACTTCCCGGAAATGCTTCCACCGGGAACAACTGGCGTAAAATTATCTACAACGACACTATTTTAGTCAAAATGGGCAAGCAAAACTATGTCCTGAGCGACGAACGTGACGGATCGCCGGGCGTTTACTATTTTCGCTTTAAAGGATTGGCTCCTGGAACAGGAAAAATTTACATGGAATATGGATCCAAATTCGATTCGTATAAAGAACCAGTAAAGGTTTTTGAATTGGAGGTAGTGGTTGTGGGACGTTAAAACACCCCAATCCTATCACTGTTGATAAAGAAGCGACTTCCACCACCTTAACATATTCTATTTGGAGATAATTAAACCACTCCCAGTTCATTGCTTTTTATTATTTTTGCACCCTAAAAAAATCACAGACTATGTTTGAAGGATTAAGCGACAGGCTTGACAGGTCATTTAAAATGCTCAAAGGCCAAGGCCGAATTACTGAAATCAACGTGGCCGAATCCATTAAAGAGATTCGCAAAGCCCTTTTAGAGGCTGACGTTAGTTTTAAGATCGCCAAGCAGTTTACGCAGGATGTCAGAGACAAAGCCATGGGAGCCGATGTACTGACAGCAGTTAAACCAGGTGAGTTGATGGTAAAGATTGTACACGATGAACTGGCCAAATTGATGGGCGGCGAAAATGTGGAGATCAATATCAAAGGTAGTCCTGCCGTAATTCTGATTGCAGGTCTGCAAGGTTCTGGAAAAACGACTTTCTCGGCCAAATTGGCCAATTTTTTGAAATCAAAAAAGGGAAAACAAGCTCTTCTGGTTGCCGGTGACGTTTATCGTCCTGCTGCTATCAACCAATTAAAGGTATTGGGAGAGCAGATAGGTGTAGAAGTTTACGCTGAGGAAGAAAACAAGAGTCCTGTTCAGATTGCAAAAAATGCAATCGCCTATGCCAAAGAAAAAGGCAAACAAATCGTTATTATCGATACTGCCGGTCGTTTAGCTGTTGATGAGGAGATGATGAATGAGATTTCAGCGGTTAAAAAGGCTGTTAGCCCCGGAGAAATTTTGTTTGTAGTAGATGCTATGACGGGTCAAGATGCGGTAAACACCGCCAAAGCCTTTAACGAGCGTCTCGACTTTGATGGCGTTGTGCTCACAAAACTCGATGGCGACACCCGTGGTGGTGCTGCACTTACCATAAAGTCGGTTGTAGACAAACCCATTAAGTTTGTGGGTATCGGCGAAAAAATGGAAGCCCTTGACTTATTCCACCCCAGCCGTATGGCCGACCGTATTTTAGGCATGGGCGACATCGTTACATTGGTGGAAAAAGCTCAGGAACAATACGATGTGGAAGAAGCACGTCGTCTGCAAAAGAAAATTGCCAAAAACCAATTCAACTTCAACGACTTCCTAAAACAAATTCAACAAATCAAAAAAATGGGGAATGTAAAAGACCTCATGAGTATGATACCGGGTGTGGGAAAAGCAGTTAAGGATTTAGACATCGATGACGATGCCTTTAAAGACATTGAAGCAATCATTTTTTCGATGACACCTATGGAACGCGAGGATCCGAAAATCTTAAACGGATCGCGCCGCAAACGTATTGCTGATGGAGCAGGAACCGACATTCAGGAAGTCAACCGCCTGATCAAACAATTTGCTGAAACCAGCAAAATGATGAAAATGATGACCTCCGGCGGTGGTCGCAAGGCAATGAATATGATGAATAACATGAAACGATAAAAAATAGAGCATGTCGGAAAAGAAAGCCGCTATCGTCATCGATGGAAAAAAAACAGCTGGAAAAATTAAGGAAGAAATAAAAGTACAGGTTGCTAAACTTATCGACAATGAGGATGTTGCACCCCATTTGGCTGCCATTATTGTTGGTGAAGACCCAGCCAGCCAAACATACGTGAGCAGCAAAGAAAAAGCGGCTCAAAGTGTGGGCATTCTTTCTTCTGTATACCGCTATCCTGAAACAACCACGGAAAAAGAACTTCTTACTGCCATTGATTTTTTAAATGAAGATGAAGGAGTAGATGGATTTATCGTTCAACTTCCCCTACCCAAACACATTGATGTAGACAAAGTAATTGCCCGCATCGATCCCGAAAAGGACGTGGACGGTTTTCATCCGATGAACGTAGGTAAAATGGCCTTGGGTCAGGAAAGCTTCGTTTCGGCTACTCCTGCAGGGATTGTTGAGCTATTGAAAAGATACAAAATAGATACCGAAGGAAAACATGTAGTAGTACTAGGACGTTCGAATATTGTAGGTTCTCCGGTAAGTATCTTACTCTCAAAAAAAGCCAATCCCGGAAATGCAACCGTTACCCTTTGCCACAGCAAAACGGTAAACATGGCAGAAATTACACGCACTGCCGACATCCTGATCTGTGCCATTGGTCAGCCTTTGTTTGTAAAGGCGAATATGATTAAAGAAGGCGCTGTAGTAATTGATGTAGGAATCCACCGTGTTCCTGCCAAAAACGAAAAAGGATACAAAATCGTCGGTGACGTGGACTACAATGAGGTTTCGTTTAAAGCCGGATACTTAACCCCTGTTCCGGGTGGTGTAGGCCCCATGACGATTGCCATGTTACTGAAAAGTACCCTTGACGCTTATTTGCGTAAACACCAATCGTAAACCAAAAGCTGGTGAAAGCAGACAGGCTGAATCAGCTGTAACAAATTTATTTTGAAAACTCAATCATGTATGAAGCTTGGGGCAGTTGTTCTGTTTACAATGATTTTGAACATCGTTGTATGGGGTCAATCGCATAACCAAACAATACAGGTGGCACTGGAAAAGCAATCTCAACAAGCATCTCCAGAACCTGAGTTATCTCCAAATCAATTAACCGTTTACAATCCTCCTTTCCGTTTTTTACTTCCAAAAGAGGTTGCCGAGACTTCAGGTTTAGCTTATTTCAACGGAAAACTATGGACCATTAACGACAGTGGTGGTAAAGCCATTGTATACGGGCTCGACCCCCTTACGGGGAAAATCGTGCAGCGGATCACAATTAGAAATGCTACAAACAACGATTGGGAAAGTCTCGCCCAGGACGACTTTTTTTTGTACATCGGTGATTTCGGAAATAACTCAGGCAATCGAAACGACCTTAAAATCTACAAAATTGCTTGGAAAAACTTCCCAGAATCGGGTGATAAAATTATTGATGCTGAGCGAATTACTTTTCGATATGATGATTACAAGGGGCCCGTTGAAAAAAGAAAAGACAACAACTTTGATTGCGAAGCATTTTTTGCTGCCGGGGATTCGTTGTACTTATTCTCCAAAAACTGGGAAAACCAACAATGCAGATTGTATGCCTTGCCAAAAACACCCGGAAACTTCGAGGCACTTAAAAAATCCACCTTTGATACACGCGGGATGATTACCGGTGCTGACCTCAATGCTATAACCGGAGAAGTCATCCTAACGGGATATGTAAATAAAACCTGGGTTCCTTTTTTGTGGTATTTGTCGGACTATCATGATCACCAGTTTTTCTCAGGAAAAAAACGTCGCATCGATCTGGTAAACTTTTCAGCTACGCAAATAGAATCCATCGTGTTTACTGACTCAGTCAATGGAGTGATCACCTCAGAAGGACATATCCTTTTTTCACAAACTGCCTTTGATATTTCAACTGACAACTGGACCAAAACACCTTCCAAAAACAAAACAAACCTTCAACCTTTAAAAGTTGAGTTGAGTCCAAATCCTGCCAAAGGAAAGAATGTATTTTTGGATTTTGACTCCTCTACTAATCAAGAAATTAGCATTCAGCTTTTTGACAAAAATGGTCATCAGGTTCAACTGGTAGAAGAACCAGAGATCAAAATTAAAGATCAGCACAACCGCATACGGATAAAAATTGGCCATTTGAAACCAGGCAAATATATTGTCAGGGTTATAAGCGGAACACAGCAAGTGGACAAAAAACTGACCATTGAATCATGACAGATATAAAAGAAGATTTACTTGAAGGAGGAAATAAGCTTCCACTGATGGAAGAATTCTACACCTTGCAAGGAGAAGGATTTCACATGGGCAGAGCTGCCTATTTTATTCGCGTTGGTGGTTGCGATGTGGGATGTTCATGGTGCGATTCCAAAGAATCGTGGAATGCCAAACTATTTCCACCAGTTTCAGTGGAACAGGTGGTGAAAAATGCAGCCGCAACGCCAGCCAAAACAGTTGTTGTAACCGGAGGTGAGCCCTCGATGTACCCCATGGAACCACTGACACGAAAGCTTCAGGAAGCCGGCATCAAAACCATGGTTGAGACCTCAGGAGCCTATCCCTTAACAGGAAACTGGGACTGGATTTGTCTTTCCCCAAAAAAATACTCCCCTCCTACCGGCGAAATCTACGCACGTGCCCATGAGCTCAAAGTTATTATTCAACATCCAGGCGATTTGGAATGGGCAGAGCGCAATGCAGCCCTTGTTTCAAAAGACTGTCAACTCTTTTTACAACCCGAATGGAGTAAATCGGAAGAGATGATGGATACGCTTACACAATACGTAATGAAACACCCCGAGTGGCGCATCTCACTGCAGAGCCACAAATACATGAAAATCCCCTAGTCCCTGAACCATTTGAATTGCAAGTCACACATTTATTCACAAACAATTTTGGATTAATCTGAGATGACCACATCCAAGTCATTGATGAGTGGTTCGCCCTGATAGCGCCTAAAAAGCTGTGCAATTGTAAGGACATCTTTCTGACAATAGGTAACAATCCTTTGGAGATTTTTCTCGTGCCAATATACCCTACCTACCATACTTCCGTCGATGTCATCCTTTGGTGTGGGAATATCAAAAATAGCGGCCAGTAACTCCAAAGAAGTATAGTGTTTATAGTCGCCAAATTTCCACAATTCCATGGTATCCAAATGCTGTACCTCCCAAGGCTTTTTCCCTGCCAAGTCAAGCAAAGCTGGAAGCCCGACCCCCTTGATTAACATTCGACGTGCGATATATGGAAAATCGAATTCTTTTCCGTTGTGAGCACATAACAAGGCATCGCGATTATCGTAGTAACGCATAAGCATTTCAGCAAACTCTTTAAGCAATATTTTTTCATCATCACCGTAAAATGACTTGATCCTGAATTCCCGGCCTGTGGAAAATCCACATGAGATACATACAATCTTACCAAACTCAGCAAATATTCCGGCTTTGGTGTAAATTTCGTCCGGTGTAGATCGTTCTTCTGTCTGAAGCCGCTTAGACTTCTTGTCCCATAAGACTTTCATCTTGTCATTCAGGTCATTATAATCAGGGACACCCGGAACAGTCTCAATATCCAAAAAGAGAATTTTGTCGTAAGCAATTTGATTTAACATGGGTTAGGTTTTTTTGGAATATAAAAGTATAAAAAACTGTAACTTGCACAACTTATGATATACAATTTTGCAAAATATTTTGTTTTTTTATTGACACTGTTGTTGTTTGGCTTTGCGTGTAAAAAGGATTCGACTGTACCTTTTATGCAGGTAACCTTCACTGCACCGGTTGAATCGGAAGTATTTGCTGTTCCCGACACCATATGGGTAAAATTCCACATCAATAGCGAACAACCCATTCAAAATTTGAGGATAAGTATCGACAATGAGCAACTCATCCCCCTCTCACCCAAAGTTTACCTTACTCCAGATGACACTACCCAACATTTTAACATTCCTCTGGTAGTTGACGACCTACAAGGGAACGCCTCGATGAAAGCTTATGTAAACCTGCTGGTGAATGATGGATCGCAGGAAGACCATTGGTTTTTGGAAATCGGATTGACTAGCCGGCCAGTAACTTACAAAGGGATGGCCGTGATTACTAAAAGTCAAGGAGTTCATTCACAAGCGTTTTTTTATGACGAAAACGGGGTTGAAACCGGCCAATTGACCTGGCAGGGAACAACCACAGCAGCGCTCTCGGTAATGGCAAGTGATTTACTGATAGCCACCACACACAACCCCGACAATTTGCTGGCCATTCGATTCGAAGATCAGGAATGGGAATGGACAAAACAAGCGCCCCTGCCCTATCCCGAATTTACGTGTCTTTCTTACACTTATCCCTATTTGTATTATGGAGAAGGGACCGGAAGAATCGTCTCCGCATTTGCCGGAACAGGTCTCCAACACAATGAAACCCTGGTATTTGAAAATTATTTTAGCACTGCTGTTACTGTAAAAAGCGACAATATTGTGTTTTCACAACAAAGTCGCAACGGAGAAACAGGTAAGATTACGACCTGTTACACAGCTACAGGTGCACTTAAATACCATTACTTAACTGATTTTGTAGCTGTTTATGCCGAAAAATCTTTCTCCGACGAAAGTGTGATCTTGATTGGAAATAAAGGAAATACTGGTAACATATTGGTATTCGCTCCGGATTTAAACCAAGTTGTTAACTCGTTTGAGTTTAACATTGGAATGATAGAAAAGGCCATATCCATCGATGGAATTCAGTTTCTTATCCTGACAAAGAAAAAAGTTTTTCTTTTGGACCTTTCATCAGAAATATTCACACCTAAGTACGAAACCACCGTTGACCTTGCCGGCATTACTTTTGACGCTATGACTCAACAGATTTTTCTCTCTATCGGAAACGAAGTTCATGTGCTCACCTACCCTTCTTTTCATCTCGATAAGAAAGTTACTTTTAACGATCCCGTAGTTTCGGTTTGCTTGCGCTATTTGCCATAATATACAAATTCAGCAACCAACATGATTATTGGATAACCCATTGCTTTTAAGACAATTTACATAGGATTGGAACTTCCAAATAATCCCTTAAATTTGTAACCAATCTTTTTTGGGGGTTATCACTAGAATGCGTGCAACCTTTGTTCGTATTAATGTTGTCAAAAGAGTCAGTTAATCGGAAAATATGGGACATTGTCATAAAGAGTTAAAGGCGCATTTTGCAGCTTTCAGAAAGCAAATTATCGGTGATGATTTGGTCATCAAAACGCCTTACGGAGAAAAGAAAATGATATATGCCGACTGGATTGCCAGCGGACGATTGTACCGACCTATTGAGGAAAAGATTACCAACGAAATAGGCCCATATGTGGCCAATACCCATACCGAAACCACGGAGTCGGGCATTATGATGACCAAAGCTTACCACAAAGCACATCAGATTATTAAACAACATGTAGGAGCCAATCATGAAGATGTGATTATCACAGCCGGTTTTGGAATGACATCCGTGATTAACAAAATGCAACGCATTCTTGGTTTGCGCAGTTGCTCCGTGATTCCTATTTCAAAAGACTGTATTGTAGAAGAAGATCGCCCGGTGGTTTTTTTAACCCACATGGAACACCATTCCAATCATACATCCTGGATTGAAACCATTGCTGATGTGGTGGTTCTTCAACCCGATGAGGTCAACAATGTGGTAACTGACGAACTTCGTAAACAACTTAACATCTACGCCAACCGCAAGATGAAAATAGGCTCATTTACCGCATGCTCCAATGTTACCGGAGTTGAGCCACCCTATTACGAGTTGGCCGAAATCATGCATGAACATGGTGGACTTGTTTTTATTGATTTTGCAGGATCAGCGCCCTATGTAGACATCAACATGCACCCCGAAAACCCGAAACAAGCACTTGACGCCGTCTTTTTTTCGCCCCATAAGTTCCTGGGCGGACCCGGAAGTTCGGGAGTCGTGGTTTTCAATAAGCACATTTACAATTGTCAAATTCCGGATCATCCGGGTGGAGGAACTGTGGAATGGACAAACCCCTGGGGAGGACATAAATACTATGATGACATTGAATTGAGGGAAGATGGTGGAACGCCAGGCTTTTTGCAAGCCATCAGAATTGCCCTGGCCATTCAGGTAAAAAATCAAATGAACACGGCTTGCATCCGCGAACGCGAACATCAGCTTGTGGAAAAGGCCTTCGAAGGATTTTCACAAGTTCCGGGTATTCATATCCTTGCAGACAACGACCGCGATAGATTGGGCATATTCTCCTTTTGGTTTGAAAAATTACATTTCAACATGGTGGTGAAGTTGCTTAACGACCGATTTGGTATTCAGGTTCGCGGGGGATGTGCCTGTGCTGGAACTTATGGGCATTTTTTACTAAATGTTACACCCGAAGAATCGAATCGCATTGTAGAGAAAATTAAC
>JBFHGX010000060.1:0-20790 GCA_041582875.1 Bacteroidales bacterium
AAAAGCGAATCTACGAAGTTATAAACATTTTTAACATGATAAAAAAAAAGTTGCCGATTTTCATCGACAACTTTTTTTCATAGGATTACGAAGTTTTATTTTTCGTCAACTTCTTCAAAGTCAACATCGGTTACTTCATCATCACCAGGTTTTTGAGCATTTCCGGTCTCGCCACCGGGAGCAGCACCGGGTTGTCCTTGTGCAGGATCTCCACCCGTATTTTTGTACATCTCTTCACTGGCCTTTTGCCATACTGCATTCAATTTTTCCATTGCAGCATCAACTGCAGCCAAATCCTGACTTTTATGCGCAGTACGGAGTTGTTCTAAAGCACCTTCAATGTCAGCCTTTTTATCAGCAGGAACTTTGTCACCAAACTCTTTCAACTGCTTTTCCGTCTGAAAAATTAGTGCGTCAGCAGCATTGAGTTTATCTACTCTTTCGCGTTCTTTTTTATCGGTATCAGCATTTGCTTCTGCTTCTGCTTTCATGCGTTTGATTTCCTCATCTGAGAGTCCTGAAGAAGCCTCAATGCGAATACTCTGAGTTTTTCCGGAGGCTTTGTCTTTTGCAGAAACATTTAAAATACCATTTGAATCAATATCAAACGTAACTTCAATTTGAGGAACCCCACGAGGTGCTGGTGGAATGCCATCCAAATGGAAACGACCAATACTTTTATTTTGGTTGGCCATTGGACGCTCACCTTGCAGAATATGAATTTCAACCGAAGGTTGATTATCAGAAGCTGTTGAAAACACTTCCGATTTCTTGGTAGGAATGGTTGTATTGGCATCGATCAATTTGGTCATTACACCACCCATGGTTTCAATCCCTAAAGTTAGCGGTGTAACGTCAAGCAGCAACACATCTTTAACTTCTCCTGTCAATACACCACCCTGAATAGCAGCACCCAAAGCAACAACCTCATCAGGATTAACTCCCTTTGAAGGATCTTTACCAAATATTTTTTTAACCAACTCCTGAATAGCAGGAATACGGGTTGAACCACCAACCAAAATTACTTCATCCACATCAGCAGCATTCATACCTGCATCGCGAAGTGCATCTTCACAAGGTTTGATAGTGTCATGAATAAGTTTATCTGAAAGTTGCTCAAATTTTGAACGGGTTAATTTTTTCACAAGGTGTTTTGGCACACCATCAACAGGCATAATATACGGCAAGTTGATTTCAGTTTCCGTAGCACTTGATAATTCAATCTTGGCTTTTTCAGCAGCTTCTTTTAAACGTTGCAAAGCCATTGGGTCCCTTTTAAGATCAAGACCTTCGTCTTTTTTGAATTCGTCAGCTAACCAATCAATGATTACCTGGTCGAAATCATCACCACCGAGGTGTGTATTTCCATTGGTGGATTTTACTTCAAATACTCCATCACCTAATTCAAGTATGGAAATATCAAATGTACCACCGCCCAAGTCAAAAACAGCAATCTTAGAATCTTCTTTTTTCTTGTCCAAACCATATGCCAATGCTGCAGCAGTTGGTTCATTGATAATTCGTTTCACAATTAAACCAGCAATTTCACCAGCTTCTTTTGTGGCCTGACGTTCTGAGTCATCAAAGTAGGCCGGAACTGTAATAACAGCTTCCGTTACTGCATGTCCCAAATAATCTTCAGCTGTTTTCTTCATTTTCTGAAGCACCATGGCTGAGATTTCCTGTGGAGTATATTGTCTATCGTCAATTTTTACACGTGGAGTATTGTTATCACCTTTAACTACTGTATAAGGCGCACGCTCAATTTCAGAAGTCATTGCGTCATATTTATTGCCCATAAACCGCTTGATGGAAGAAACAGTTTTTGTTGGGTTTGTAATGGCCTGTCGCTTGGCAGGATCTCCCACCTTACGTTCTCCATTTTCTGTAAATGCAACAATTGAAGGCGTCGTACGACGGCCTTCGCTATTAGGAATGACAACGGGCTCATTGCCTTCCATTACGGCTACGCAAGAGTTGGTTGTTCCTAAGTCAATTCCAATTATTTTTCCCATGTTATCTAAAGTTAAGGTTCTTAAATTTATTTTTCAGGTGTATTTCAATCATTGTGCCAAAACAAAATCACCTATAAACCTAATAAGTCAGACATGACAACAGAAACATTGAAAAACAATTTCACATTGCTGTTTATCAGTATTTTAGTAATAATGCCGCCGACAATACAATAACGCAGCGACCTGTTTAACGCTGTGACAAAAAGGCAGCATTCACAACCACTGACTTAAATATCAAGGCAGGCAACAGGCATTGGTATCCTGTTCAATTCAAAAAATAAATGAATAAATTATTGAGGTAAGATAAAACCAAAATCGTATTGGGTGACCAACTCTGTTTCGGTGGCACTCGACAACTGCAATGATTTTATTGCATTGTGACGTGAAGCAAAAATACCTATTGCGCCATCCATATTGCTATAAGCAGGAACTTCTTCAAGCAAACTTCCTGTTGAACCGTTTATTTCTAGGAATGTTTCGAGTACCTGCGAACCTGCTGCAATATGCACATCAACCAATCCTGCCCAACGCTTTACATTAGGGATTGGCTCAAGCTGATTTTGCAGTAGAACAAAGAAATTGGCTCCGGAATAGGAGATTTCCATGCTTTCACCACCGGCTAACGTTTTCGATTTACGTGTACCTAAAAACCAATCAATCGATTTATATACTGTATCCTGAGTACCGGGAGCCATTTCCTTATAATTGAAGGTGAGAGAAACCTCATAACGCTTGGCATTTTTCTCACTGTCCCATTCTACTTTGGGATCAGCAATACCAGGATTTGTAGGGAAAGTAATCCTATTGGAAGGTTTACTTACAGTAAAATGATCAATCATCGGAGTTTCGCCTTGAATCAACTCGCCATTGTTATCGATGGTGAGTTGGTAGGTATAATCCGCATCCAATGGCTCTGTGGTGTAATACATCAATTGATCTGGTGAATAAAAGGGATTGAGCACTACAGTATCACCATCGTCGCCAATAAAATATTCAGTTAAATTCTTGTTGTGGATGGTAATGGTATCTAAAACAATGGAAGGAAGAACATCTCCCCCTGATTTAGTTCCGGTAAGCTGTACATTTAACTTGTACGGATAGTTACTTGAATCGGCATTCTGTGCAATCAACAGGGCATTTCCAGGCCCGGAAAAAGCCTTGGTTACCTTAATCCATGTGGTATCATCCGTATAATCGGCTACCCCATAAACAATAGTAATATCTTTGTAATCAGCGTACATATCTACTTCAGTGGAACAACCACCCAAAAAGAAAAGTACCCCCAGCATAATAGTTGTAATCGTAAATGTTTTCATCTTTTTTGTTTCAATGAAAATTAAACGCACAAAGGTACATTTTATTCTGCTGACACCCGAAAATATCAATCGCATTGAACCCTTCAAAAATAAAAAATCCCGCTAGAAAATCAAGCGGGATTTTTAAATCTCGGAAACCGCTATTCTATTGCCCAGGTTACTCCACCGGTAAGCAGATCATCAACACACTTAATCTTGGATACTTTTTTCTCGTGTTCAATCGAATCGTACATGGCTTGTTCCAGCGTCTCGGCAGCTACAGAACGAATCACTCCCAATGCTACAGGTAATTCAGGTGCCACCATGTTGGCTAACATCAAATGGATTCCAGGATCTGGATCGCAAGGATCGTGAACCAAAATATCGGCTTCTGTAATTCCATTTTTTCCAATTTCAACTGATTCTAGCTTGGTCCCCCGAAGTACAATACCTTTTTCATTGTCACGACCATAAATCATAGGTTTTCCGGCTTCTAAAACAATTTGATAATCATCTTTGGTTTCACGACCAGTGATCAACCCATGAACCTGATTGTTGAAAATAACACAATTGGCCAAAATTTCAACAATAGAGGTTCCACTGTGTTCAGCAGCCTGTTTAAAAATCTGAGTCATCAATTTGGGATTGGTATCCACCGCACGGGCGAAAAACTTACCGCGAGCACCTATAACCAACTCTCCCGGATTAAATGGGGTTTCAAAGGATCCTTGGGGCGAACTCTTGGTTTTCGAACCTTTGGGTGTTGTAGGAGAATATTGCCCCTTAGTCAGTCCGTAAATCTTGTTGTTAAACATCAAATAATTGATGTCGAGATTACGACGGGCGATATGAATAAAGTGGTTTCCGCCAATGGCCATGGAGTCGCCATCACCGGAGATCATCCACACACTTAATTTTGGGTTGGCCAATTTAATGCCAGTGGCCAACGCAGCTGCACGCCCGTGAATACTATGAAATCCGTATGTATTCATATAATAAGGAAAACGCGAAGAGCAACCGATGCCGGAAACCACTACAAAGTCTTCTTTAGGAATACCCAATTCGGGAAAAACATTTTCAACAGATTTCAGGATGGCATGGTCACCACAACCCGGGCACCATTTCACCATCTGGTCGCTTTCAAAATCCTCTTTCGTCAGGGTAAGATTTTTGGTTTCTATTGTATTATCCATGATTCTAGTCGTTTAATAGTTCGTTAACTTTGTCTTTCAATTCAGCCACCATAAAGGGCAATCCTTGAATTTTATTGTACTGTTGGTACCTGAACTCAGGGAATTGCATGCGTAGGTAGTTAACAAACTGACCCATATTGATTTCACATACGATGATCTTTTTATATCTTGATAAAATCTCACGTGTATTGCGCGGTAACGGCATAATGTATTTAAAATGTGCCAAACTTACCGATTTGCCTTCGCTCCTTAATTCTTCAATAGCAGTAAGCATAACGCCGTATGTTCCTCCCCAACTAACAACAAGAACGTCTGAATGATCATCGCCAACAACCTCCTGCTCAGGAATGTAATTGGCCACACGATTCACTTTCTCCATGCGCAACTCCGACATAATCTGATGATTCATAGGGTCATGCGAAACGTTACCGGTAACACTGTCTTTCTCCAGTCCTCCAACACGGTGACGTAAACCAGGAGTTCCGGGCAAAGCCCATCGGCGGCTCAAGGTTTCAGGATTCCTTTTAAATGGTTTGTAATCGGGATCGTTTGCCTCTACAATAGGGGGAGTAATGATTGGCATATCTGCCATTTTGGGTATCCTAAATACCTCGGACCCGTTGGCAATTGAACCATCTGTAAGTAAAATCACTGGAGTCATATGCTCTAACGAAAGTTTACAAGCCTCAAAAGCAGCATAAAAACAATCGGAAGGACTTAACGCCGACATCACGATCACCGGAGCCTCACCATTTCGTCCAAATAATGCCTGGTATAAATCTGACTGTTCCGACTTGGTGGGAAGACCAGTTGAAGGGCCACCACGCTGTACATCCACAATAACCAAAGGCAACTCGGTCATAACAGCAAGACCAATGGCCTCACTCTTGAGCGACAAACCAGGACCTGATGTAGACGTGACAGGCAATGAACCTGCATACGCAGCACCTATGGTTGATACAATTCCGGCAATTTCATCCTCAGCCTGAAAAGCAACTGCTGACAATTCCTTATGCTTTGTCAACTCTTGAAGGATTTCTGAAGCAGGAGTAATGGGGTATGAACCTAAGAAAAGATTGATATTGGCACGTTCGGCAGCTGCCAGCAAACCCCAAGCTGTAGCCAAATTACCTGTCACATTGCGATACAACCCCTTTTCTAAATTTGCAGGCTCTACCTTATAGGTGTTGGCAAAAGCCTCCAAAGTATCACCAAAATGATAACCTGCAGTTAAGACAGCTTTATTGGCCTCAACAATAAGTGGATTGGCTTTAAACTTTTGTTCAAAAAAGGTAAACGTTTGCTGGTAATCACGGTTAAACATGTAAAACACAATACCGAGGGCAAACATATTTTTTGATTTTTGGGCAGTTTTGTTGTCCAGATTCAACGACTTAACCGCCTCTTTTGTCATAACGGTGATTGGAGCCTGAACAACAATATGTCCATCCAACGTTCCGTCTTCCAAAGGACTACTCTGATAACCAGCTTTATCCAGGTTCTTATCAGTAAAAGCATCACTATCAACAATAATAATAGCGTCTTTGGTAATCCAATTCATATTAGCTTTTAGCGAGGCCGGGTTCATGGCGATCAGCACATCAGCCAAATCACCTGAAGTGTGGATATCGACCTGTCCGAAATGAATTTGAAAACCCGAAACACCTGACACTGTGCCTTGAGGAGCTCTAATCTCTGCGGGATAGTCAGGAAAGGTTGCAAAATCATTCCCTGCAAAAGCCGTTGAATCTGAGAAAAGATTTCCGGTCAATTGCATTCCATCGCCGGAATCACCCGCAAATCGTATAACAGCTTTCTTTAATTCAACTACTCTGTCTTTTTTGGATGTCATCTTAAACATTTTTAAAAATATGGACAAAATTAAGCTTAATATTATACCGACAAACCCATGCATTTAGGTTTTTTACTACCAAATTGATCAAAGCCTTCCGTAAACGATTGCATGTTGATGTTACGTACTGTTTTTCTGATACTTACATGATTTATTTCTCGCAACAAATTATGCGGCAAATGTAAAATAGAATGAGACTAAATTATAAACAAACATAACGAAATTACCTTAAATTGCTATTTACCATGAACCCATTTCATTCTTAACAATTTTATTTTTCCATAAGCACTTGCAATAAAATAACTTAACACAAAAGTACCCATTCATAGATTAAAAATGAGCAAAAACCTTTGTCAGTAAGGAGTACAAAGAATTAGAATCCAAGGATATTAAAACTGTAGATAAGGAAAATTAAATGTGTAGCTAAAAAAATGGGAAAGGTCTCTTCTGCCCGACTAATTACTTAGACTACTTCTAAACTGCTCAACGCGCTCCACTTTTAGTCAAAAAAAGCTTTCCTTTTTGTCTTTGTACTAAAAACATTAGTTCTATATTTGCAACCAGTTATATTCAATAAAATAATTAGCGTTATGGCTTATAAAATTAATGATGATTGTACAGCTTGTGGGACTTGCATCGACGAATGCCCAGTAGAAGCTATTTCTGAAGGTGATATCTATGTAATTGACCCTGATTTGTGCACAGATTGTGGCGCTTGCGCTGATGTTTGTCCAGTTGAAGCAATTCACCCGGAATAAAGACATCCAACTTAAAAAATTTCCCGACCGTGCGTTTTTTACCCGGTCGGGGTTTTTTTTACTCAAAATCGCTATTTATAAACGATCTAAATTAACTTTAGATCAATAGTTTAGTAACTTTGTTTACTAATTCCGAATCATTACCTTATGGATGACTACAGTTTTATTCACAACGCCGACCCTGCTGTTATCGAATCGCTTTATCAGCAATTTTTAAATGATCCTTATTCAGTAGAAAAAAGTTGGCAGACTTTTTTTGCCGGTTTCGACCTAGCGCAAAAAAACTATCCGGTTATCGCTGATAAGCAGGCAACCTCCGATGAATTTAAAGTGATGAACCTTATCGAGGATTATCGCCGTAGAGGGCATTTATTCACGAAAACAAATCCGGTTAGGAAAAGGAGAAATTACTCCCCTACCCTCGACATTGAAAACTATGGGTTAAAAGCTTCTGATTTGGATAAGGTATTTCATGCAGGTGAAAAACTGGGGATTGGACAAACTAAACTGAAGGACATTATTGCTTTTCTAAACGAAACCTATTGTCGATCCATTGGCGTTGAATACCTTTTTATACGTGACTTAAAAATGGTGAACTGGCTTCAAAATCGTTTTGAATCCACACGCAATCATCCAACATACTCCAACGAAGAAAAAAAGTACATCCTTACAAAATTGCTAAGAGGTGTACATTTTGAGAAATTTCTTCAAAAGAAATTTCCCGGCCAAAAACGTTTTTCACTGGAAGGTGCAGAAGCACTTATCCCGGCATTGGATGCTGTCATGGAAAAAGGATCTGAACTGGGCATTAAAGAATTTATCATTGGAATGCCTCATAGGGGCCGGCTAAATGTATTGGCCAACATCATGCGTAAACCCTACAAAGCCATTTTTTCTGAATTTGAGGGCGTTGAATATGATGACGAAGCCTTATTAGGGGATGTAAAATACCATTTGGGCTACACCATACGCCGAAAATCGAGCAGTGGAAAAGAAGTTAAATTCACCTTAACACCTAACCCTTCTCATCTGGAAGCCGTTGACCCGATTGTGGAAGGAATTACACGTGCCAAAATCGACGAAATTCACCACGGTGACAACAATTTGATTGCACCTATATTAATACATGGTGATGCTTCCATTGCCGGACAAGGAGTTGTTTACGAAGTGCTGCAAATGCAGGACCTGAAAGGTTATACTACTGGTGGAACAATCCACTTGGTCATCAATAATCAAATTGGTTTTACAACAGATTATTTGGATGCCCGATCATCTACTTACTGTACAGATATCGCAAAAATAACGCTTTCCCCTGTTTTCCATGTCAATGGTGATGATCCTGAAGCCCTGGTTTTCAGTATTCAAACAGCCATGGAATTTAGAAATAAATTTCATAAAGATGTTTTTATCGATATCTTATGTTATCGCCGCTACGGCCATAACGAAGGGGATGAACCACGTTTTACACAGCCAGTTTTATATAAGGCCATCGAAAAGCATCCCGATCCCTACGAAATCTACAAGCAGGTTTTAATTGAACAGGGTGTTACTAGCTTAGAAGCCTGTACTCAAGAAGAAAATCAATTGAACAGTAAGCTGGAAGAAAACCTGAAAGAAGCACATAATCACCAACGAACTACCATCGACAGTTTTCTTGCCGATACGTGGAAAGATATTCGCAGAGCTACTGATGCTGATTTTTTACAATCACCTGATACCGCTGTTTCGGAAAAGGAATTATTGGAAATCACTGAAAAGATTACCGCACTTCCTGAAGGTAAAAACTTTTTTAGGAAAACCATTCGTCTGCAGGAGCAACGCAAAAAAATGGTGATTGAAGATGGAGTCATGGATTGGGCCATGGGTGAATTATTGGCCTATGGTAGTCTCATTAACGAAGGGTTTCCCGTTCGACTGAGTGGTCAGGATGTAGAACGTGGTACGTTTTCACATCGCCATGCTGTGTTGCGGATTGAAGATTCAGAAGAAAAATATGTCCCCCTCAACCACATCAGTGATAAGCAGTCTAAATTTGAAGTGTACAATTCAAATCTTAGCGAATATGGCGTCCTCGGATTTGAATATGGATACGCATTGGCCTCACCAAATAAATTAACCATTTGGGAAGCGCAGTTTGGTGATTTTGCCAATACAGCTCAGGTTATTTTCGACCAGTTCATCAGCAGTGCTGAAGATAAATGGAATGTAATGAACGACTTGGTGGTACTTTTACCACACGGATATGAAGGTCAGGGGCCTGAGCATTCAAGTGCCCGCATGGAACGATATTTGACACTTGCAGCCGAAAACAACCTCCAAATAGCCAACTGCACAACTCCAGCTAATTTTTTCCACTTGCTTCGCCGTCAACTGCATCGTCCTTTTAGAAAACCTCTGATTGTTTTCACGCCCAAGAGCTTACTAAGACATCCCCTGTGTGTTTCTCCCGTAAGCGATTTTACCTCAGGTAAGTTCAACGAAGTTATTGACGATGTTTCGGTGAATCCTGAACAAGTAGATAAAATGGTGTTTTGCAATGGAAAACTCTATTATGACTTGCTTGCTGAAAGAGAGAAACTAAACAACCAACGCATCGCCCTGATCCGGATTGAACAATTGTATCCATTTCCTCTTGAACAAATTTTAACAATCAACAAACGATATAAAAAAGCAAAAACCCATATTTGGACACAAGAAGAACCTGCCAACATGGGAGCATGGAATTTTATTTATGAATCACTGGCAAACCAAATCCCTGTGAAGCTCATCGCTCGTCCTGCGAGTGGAAGCCCCGCCACCGGATCAGGAAAATTTCATGTGATTCGTCAGCAAAAAATCCTTGACAAAGTACTGGGAGAATGCAATTGCCCATATTTGGAAGACTCCTGTCAAATGGCTTGTATTGGCAATAAATGGAAGCAGTTTGAAAAAGAGCTCGAAGAATTGAATATTGATAAAATGGATTCAAAATACCATTCGGGAGTTAAACCCCTTAAATAATTGGATTGATTTACCTTTGAAAAAATAGCAACATGATAGTAGAAATAAAAGTGCCCACCCCGGGAGAGTCAATTACAGAAGTTCAAATTGCCAATTGGCTGGTATCCAATGGCCAGCAAGTAACTTCTGACGAAGATATAGTGGAGATTGATTCTGACAAGGCAACACTAAGTGTGGCTGCCGGCGCAGAAGGAAAAATCACTATCCTGGCCGAAGAAGGCGCTACTGTGGAAGTAAATTCAATTATCGCCACCATCGACACCGAAGCGCAAGGATCAGTTTCAGAGAAGAAAACCACTACTGCGGCACCCACTAAGCAACCTGAAAAGGTTGCAACGCCAAAAGCAGACACAACTGAAATCAAAACCCCTCCTCCATCCACCTCAGAGACAATGGAACTTCTTCACGCTTCGCCTTTGGCAAAAAAGCTGATGGAAGCCCATCAGGTTTCCGAAAAAGATTTCATTGATTTCTATAAACACTATCGGATTGGAAAAAAAGACGTGGAATTTTTTCTGGAGAACAAGGATAATGTGAAAACAGAAAGGAAATCTGCTTCAGCTATTTCGTCATCTTGGAAAGGCAACCGCGACCTACAGAAAACCAACATGTCTCCTTTACGGAAGAAACTGGCATCACGGTTGGTTTCCGTTAAAAACGAAACGGCCATGTTAACCACATTCAATGAGGTCAACATGACTCCAGTAATGGAGTTACGCAAAAAATATAAGGATGCCTTTAAGGAGAAACATGGTGTTGGACTTGGTTTTATGTCCCTTTTCACAAAAGCCGTTACCGAGGCCATGGCCTTTTTTCCTCAAATCAACTCACAAATATCAGGTGATCAGATTATACATTTTGATTATGTGGATGTGAGTATTGCAGTAAGCGCTCCAAAAGGTTTGGTTGTCCCTGTTATCAGAAATGCAGAAATACTAAGTCTGGCTGGAATTGAGCATGCCATTAAAGAGCTGGCAACCAAAGCGCGCGATAACAAATTAAGTCTTGAAGAAATGCAAGGAGGCACCTTTACCATTACCAATGGTGGTGTTTTTGGCTCAATGATGTCCACTCCTATCATCAATCCTCCGCAAAGTGCAATCTTAGGGATGCACAACATTGTGGAACGTCCAATTGCGGTTGAAGGAAGGGTAGAAATTCACCCCATGATGTATATCGCACTTTCCTACGACCACCGCATTATCGACGGTAAGGAATCGGTTGGTTTTTTGGTAAAGGTTAAGGAATTACTTGAACAACCCGAAAGAATGCTTTTTGGAAGTCGTACTCCTCAGGAAATATTACTTGATTTATAATGCAAACACCTTACCAATGGTCTTTTAGGATGACATATTAGAATGACAAAACGACTGTTCCATTGGCCTAAAGTTTTCATTCTTTCGTCGGCACACTTTCTGCACGATGTATACTCCAGCTTCCTTCCACCGCTGCTACCCCTCATTATCTCCAAATTTAACTTGTCGCTAACCTCGGCAAGTCTGCTATTGATGCTGCAACGACTTCCATCACTCCTTAGTTTATTTGTTGGCGCCGTTGCACACAAACTTCCTTGGAGGCTTCTCATTATATCAACTCCGCTCATCACCGCCATTTGCGGAAGCCTGTTTGGATTAGCGCCCAATTTGGTGGTTCTGGGAGCATTATTGGTTACTATGGGTATCAGCTCGGCTTTGTTTCACGTACCTGCACCCGTTGTCATTAGATATTATAGTGGAAATCAATCAGGAAAAGGCATGAGCTGGTACATGGTTGGTGGCGAAGGAGCAAGAATGGTTGGTCCTGTTCTTATTGTAGCCGCAGTATCCTGGTGGACACTCGAAGGCACCTGGAGGCTCATTTTTCCGGCCATTGTGTTTAGTTTGCTGTTGCAGATAATGCTTGAAAAACGAGCTTATCAATCGCTTGAACAACAGACCTTACCTCCAGGTAGTTGGCTGAAAACGCTCAAACAGTTTGCCCCTTTTTTACTCAGTTTGGGCACCTATATGCTTTTCAGATCGGTTATGAAAGCCTCCTTGGCCACCTTTTTACCTACCTACCTCGGACTAAAAGGCAACAGCCTGATTACGGGAGCTATTGCCCTTTCCATTCTTCAGGGATCTGCGGCCTTTGGTAGTTTTATCTCCGGCGGCATTTCCGATCGCATCGGACGATTCAAATCACTGATCTTTCTGGCCATAAGTTCGCCCATTTTCATGATGATATTCGTGTATTCAGGCTTTGGCTTTCAAATGGCTTTGTTGGTGATTTTAGGGGTGTTACTTTATGCAACGAGTCCAATTTTACTGGCGCTGGTGCTGGAGCAGGGCAGCAAACAACCTGCCATGATGAATGCAGGTTTTACTACTATGAATTTTATTACCAATGCAATTGCGGTTATCTCAACCGGATTTCTTGGGGATATGATCGGATTGGACAATACCTTTAAACTATCTGCCTTTTTGGCTTTTGGCGCCTTTCCGGCAGCACTCCTTCTGCGTAAGCACAGCTTGGTAAAACGTTAATTACTTCAAAAGAATTGCGTTTTTTTCAAAACAGGTTCTCTGGAAGAACTACCTTTGC
The DNA here is from genome assembly GCA_041582875.1 of Bacteroidales bacterium. GTDB lineage: Bacteria > Bacteroidota > Bacteroidia > Bacteroidales > F082 > UBA6244. The sequence continues at coordinate 12,697 of JBFHGX010000060.1, forward strand.
AAAAACAAAAATCATGCGTCGAAAAGTTGATTTTTTAGTCATTGGTACCGGCATGGCCGGATTAATTTACGCCTTAAAAGTGGCTGATCATGGAAGCGTTTGTGTATTATCGAAATCATCGATGGACGACACCGCCACCAGTTATGCTCAAGGAGGTATAGCAGCAGTAATGTATTCTCCTGATAATGTGGAGAAACACTTTAACGACACCATATCGGCAGGTGCAGGTCACAACAATGAAAACATCGTTAGAATCACCATCAACGAAGGTACCGAAAGGGTAAAGGAACTCATTGAATGGGGCACTCAATTCGACAAGGAAGATTCAGGTCGATTTGCCCTGGCCAAAGAAGGTGGCCATTCTGAATACCGAATTCTGCATCACAAAGACAATACAGGATTTGAAATCCAACGGGCTCTTAGTAAGAAAGTTATAAGCCACCCCAACATTACTGTTTTAGAGGAATATTTTTCCATCGACTTAATAACTCAACACCACTTGGGGGAAGTAGTCGAACATAATCATGACATTCAATGTTTTGGAGTCTACGCATTAAATAAAAAGACAAAAAACATTGAAACCATCCTGGCCAAAACCACCATGATCGCCACAGGAGGAATTGGAAATATTTACCAAACAACCACCAACCCAACCTTTTCAACTGGCGACGGAATCGCCATGGCTTATCGTGCAAAAGCTAAAATCGAAAACCTTGAATTTCTCCAGTTTCATCCCACATCGCTATACAATCCGGGTGAAAAACCTAGTTTTCTAATCACTGAAGCCATGCGGGGTGCAGGAGCCTTTTTGGTAACCCGAAAAGGAATTCCATTTATGGACAAATACGACCCACGTGGATCGTTGGCACCTCGCGACATTGTAGCACGTGCCATCGACAATGAAATGAAATTGTCTGGCGATGAATTCGTTTACCTGGATGCACGTCATATAGACAATAGGGAAATACTTAATCACTTCCCTACCATTTATGCCAAGTGCCTAACCATTGGTATTGATATCACCAAAGAGCTTATTCCGGTTGTGCCGGCAGCCCATTATAGTTGTGGCGGCATTACAACCAACGAGCATGGACATACCAGTATTCACCATTTATATGCCGCCGGCGAAGTGGCCAACACAGGACTTCATGGAGCTAACAGACTGGCATCAAACTCATTACTCGAGGCTGCAGTTTTTTCTCATCGAGCAGCAATTCGGGCAACTGAATCACTTCAAAGAATTGATTTCGAAGATCATGTTCCTGACTGGAACGACGAAGGATTAATCATGAATGAAGAAATGATCCTCATCACTCAATCGAAGAAAGAACTGCAATCAATCATGTCGAACTACGTTGGTATCGTGCGATCAAACCTTCGTCTCAAAAGAGCCTTCGACCGATTGGAAATTATTTTCAAAGAAACCGAGGACTTATACAATCATTCACTGCTTTCAGAGCCCATCTGCGAATTACGCAACATGATTAATGTGGCTTACGTAGTCATCAAATCAGCCATGCGCAGAAAAGAGAGTATCGGGCTACATTACAACCTGAACTATCCTCCCAAAGAAAAATAAATAACCATAAATACGATACAAATGCCTACCATAAGATCAGTAAAAGGAATAAAACCCAAATGGGGAAAAAACTGTTTCATCGCCGATAACGCAACCCTTACAGGAGATGTAGTAATGGGCGACGATTGCAGCGTGTGGTTCAATGCCGTAATTCGGGGCGATGTTCATAGCATTCGAATTGGAAATAATGTAAATATACAGGATGGCGCAGTGATTCATTGTACTTACCAAAAAGCTCCGGTTTCCATCGGCAATAATGTGAGTATTGCACATGGCGCCATTGTTCATGGTTGTACTATTCACGATAATGTCCTCATTGGTATGGGGTCGATACTTATGGATGGTGTGGTGGTTGAGAGCAACTCAGTAGTTGCCGCCGGTGCATTAATCTCCAAAAACACCGTAATTAAATCCGGTTCGGTATATGCCGGCGTTCCTGCCAAACTCATTAAAACAGTAGACACCGCATTGCTTGAAGGTGAAATTAACCGCATTTCAAATAATTACAACATGTACGCTAGCTGGTACGATGAATAAATAATCCCCGGATTTTTCCGATATCTAGAAGAGAAAACACCCGTATTGAACACATCATCCTGTGCTCGGTACGGGTGATTTATTATATATTGAGAAATATATATTTGTTCGCTTGCTACTCTTGATTATTCAATTACCTTTGCCGCTGTTTAGATGCATATACAACTAAATAATGGAAATAAAAGAAACTGACTTTATAGGAAAGTGGTTGGGAATGAGCGCTCACAAAATGAGCCTTCTGGTTACCAAAATGTTACATGCTAATGGCTATACGCTTACCCACGAACAAATGGTATTGCTCAAGATTATTTCTTGTTCAGAAGGTATCAGCCAAAAAGAACTGGCCATCAAACTCGATCGGGATAAAACGTCCATAGCCAGATCAATCAATACGCTTGAAAAAAATCACAAAGTGGTCAGGATTAACACGGGTGAAGATAAACGAATTAACAACCTGTACCTGACCAAAGAAGGTCATCAGTTACTGGAAGAAATTCACCCATTATTTATCAACTTGGCCAACGAAGTATTGGCTGATTTTCCGGAAGAAGAAATCACCCAATTGAAATCAACCTTATCCAAATTGATTCACACTTTAAACACCATTGAAATCCGGTTGCATACGCAACAATAATCGATAACAATAAAACCAACTAACCATATGAACGCACGAAAATCATGGATCCTCGCCTTTCTACTTAGTGTGGTAGGCATTGTAGCATTTGTTTACATCAGCAAAATGAAACAGCCACCAAAACAAGCGGTTAAAAAGGGAACAGTTATCGCACCTTTCTTCACCATTACCAACGGTTCCTCCCCCCTCATCATCAGTGGTTCAGGGCAGGTAAGAGCCAAAAACCGCATCGACTTGTTTAGCGAAGTTAACGGAGTGTTGCTGCCGCAACAAAAGGACTTCAGGGCAGGCATGGGGTTTGACAAAGGGCAGGTGTTGGTTAGCATTGATGCCACTGAACAAAAAGCCAATTTATTCGCTCAAAGAAGCGAATATCAAAACCTGATTACGGCTTTAATGCCCGACATCAAGCTGGAGTTTCCAAACGAATTGGCTAAATGGGAACAGTATCTTAATAGCATACGAATAAATAGAAAAATTCCTGAAATTCCTTCGGTTTCAACAGATAAGGAAAAATATTTTATTACCGGGCGAAAAGTGTACTCCACCTATTACAACATTCAAAACCTGGAAGCCCGGTTAGATAAATATACCCTTATCGCACCTTTTTCAGGTGTTGTAACTGAGTCACTTATTAACCCGGGCGGCCTTGTCCGTGCAGGACAAAAACTGGGGAGTTTTAGCAACCTGGGGTTGTTTGAAATTGAAGTCTCCATTCCTGCCGAAGATGCACAATACATTAAGGTGGACAATCAGGCGGATCTTGTACTTAACGGACAAGCAGGACTCTGGCAAGGTAAGGTGGCACGCATTAATCCTGCCATCAACCTAAACACACAAACTGTATCGGTCTTTATCGAAAGCAATTCCGCTGGGTTGCGTGAAGGCATGTTTCCTACTGCAAACATATCATGCGGGGATATAGAAGGTGTAGTTGAAATTCCACGTAATTTACTCATTAACAACGAGTGGATATATTATATCGATCGCGATAGCACGTTGCAACGAAAAGAAGTTAAACCCATTCGATTTCAAGACAAAACAGTCATAACCAACCGCTTGGAAAATGGAACGAAGGTGCTGGCCAAAAATATTCCGGGTTCATTTATTGGCATGAAGGTTATTCCTGTTAAGGAACAATAAAGCGATATTACCATGCTTTACGATTCACCCATTCATTTGATTATAAAATTATACTAGATGAAAAAAATCATCTCATACTTCATAAAATATCCGGTGTCGGCCAATGTGTTCATTGTGGCCTTCGCCCTTTTCGGAACCATTGCCCTTTTCAACCTGCAATCTTCGTTCTTTCCATTGGCCGAAAGCAGGATCATCAATATTCAATTGGTTTATCCCGGTGCTTCGCCCGAAGAAGTTGAAGAAGGAATTGTGTTGAAAATTGAAGATAACCTGCGCGGAATATCCGGGGTAGAAAGATTCACCTCGATTTCATCAGAAAACTCAGGAACCATCACCATTGAGGTGCAAAAAGGTTATCCAACCGATTTGGCCCTAGAAGATGTAAAAAATGCGGTTAACCGAATTAACTCTTTTCCGGTGGATATGGAGCCGGCGGTTATTTTCAAAACCGAAAACCTCAATCCTACGGTCACCTTTGCCATTAGCGGCGATAATTTATCCCTTCGTTCATTAAAGGAAACAGCAAGGGTAATCGAGGATGAATTAAGGTCGTTAGAGGGTGTGTCTAAAGTAAGCCTTACCGGTTTCCCGGAAGAAGAAATAGAGGTTGCCGTTAATGAAACTTCATTGCGCACCTATAACCTAACATTCGATGAGGTGGCCAATGCCATTAAAAAAGCCAACCTGGATATTACCGGCGGCAAGATTAAAACCGATACGGAAGAATACCTGATTCGTGGAAGATTCAAAGAATATTATGGTCAGGGACTGGAAAATATCATCATTAAATCAGATGTCAATGGCAAAACTATCCGTTTATCTGATGTGGCTTCTATTACCGATCGATGGTCAGAAAACCCCAACCGTATTGAAATTGATAGCGAACCCTCCATCGAAGTAGCCGTTCAAACCACCAACAGCGAAGATTTTCTGGCAGCAGCCGATAAAGTAAATCAGTACATCAACGATTTCAACGTTTCCCGCCAAGGGATACACCTCACAATTGTAAGCGACAGATCGGTCAATTTACTGGAAAGAAGAGATCTGCTATTAAACAACGGAATACTGGGAATGATTCTGGTTGTGCTGTTACTCTCCTTATTCCTGAATCCACGCATGGCATTATGGGTAGCCCTGGGTTTACCCATTTCCTTTTTAGGGATGTTCATTCTGGCACAAATATTTGGCATCACCATCAACGTAATTTCATTGTTCGGTATGATTGTCGTCATTGGTATTTTAGTGGATGACGGTATTGTGATTGCCGAAAACATCTACAATCAATACGAAAGAGGCAAAACTCCCATCAGGGCAGCCATCGACGGAACCATGGAAGTACTTCCAGCTATTTTTTCTGCTGTATTGACTACCATTTTAGCTTTTTCCATTTTTTATTTCCTAGATGGTCGTGTAGGTGATTTCTTTAACGAACTGGCCTTTGTGGTTATTGCAACTTTAGGTGTTTCACTTATTGAAGCCGTCATTATCCTGCCTGCTCACCTGGCCCATAGCAAAGCTCTTCAAGGCAAAAAATCACAAAATAGGGTTAGCCGCTTCATGGATAAAATAATGGTTTGGATGCGCGACACCACCTACGCCCCTACCCTACGTTTTGTTTTAAAAAACAAGGTATTAACCTTTGTTATTGCCTCTATTTTTCTCGCACTTACCTTTGCTGCATTTCGTGGAGGAATTATCAAAGGAACATTTTTTCCATTTATCGAACGCGACAACATTGCGGTTACACTAAAAATGCCTGAAGGAACAAACGAGAGCATTACCGCTGCCTGGATCGATAAAATTGAAGCCGCAGCCTGGCGTGTCAACCAACAATATAAAAGTCAACGTCCTGACGGACTAGACATTATTGATCACATTTCGAAAAAGATAGGTCCAACCACTTCCAACGCCAGTTTAAACATCATCCTGTTAAAGGGGGAGGTCAGAAACATTGTGAGCTATGAAATTGCCAATGCCATTTCAAAAGAAACGGGCCCGGTTATTGGAGCAGAATCGCTCTCCTATGGTGGCGGGGGCTCATTTGGAAAACCAATCTCAGTGGCTTTCCTGGGCAATAATTTACAGGAATTGGAAATGGCAAAAAATGAGCTCAAGGCCAAACTCGAAAAACTTGAAGCCCTAAAAGATGTCAACGACAACGACTTGCAAGGTATTAAGGAAATCAACGTTGAGCTAAAGCCCAAAGCCTATATGCTGGGATTAAGTTTACAGGATGTTCTCGGTCAGGTAAGGTCCGGATTCTTTGGCAAAGAAGTTCAACGATTGCAACGTGGACGTGATGAGGTGCGCATTTGGGTGAGGTACAACGAAAAAGACCGCTCGTCGATCAACAACCTCAGCAAAATGTACATTACAACTCCGACACGTGAAAAAGTTCCTTTTGATGAATTGGCTACTTACACCATAAAAAGAGGGGTGGTATCAATCAATCACCTCGACGGGAAACGTCAAATAAATGTGGAAGCCGACATGATGAACGAAACTTCCTCCGTTACTGAAATTTTAGCATTTGTGAAATCGGATTTGATTCCGGAAATCCTAGCTAAATATCCAACAGTAAGTGTATTGTATGAGGGACAAAACCGGGAGGCAGAGAAAACACAAAAATCAGCTGCCAAAGCGCTTCCTGTAGTACTATTTCTTATCATCGCCATGATTACTTTCACTTTCAGGTCGTTCGGACAAACCATGCTCTTGTTTGCGTTAATTCCTTTTAGCTTGATCGGCGTAGCCTGGGGACATTATTTTCACGGACATGCCATCAGCATGTTAAGCATGATGGGCGTGGTAGCCCTTATCGGAATTATTGTTAACGACGGATTGGTTTTGGTGAGTAAATTCAACACCAACATGAAAGAAGGGATGCCCTTTACCGAGGCTGTAATTCATGCCGGAGTTTCACGTTTTAGAGCCATCTTTTTAACCACGGTAACTACCGTTGCCGGATTGGCTCCTTTAATTCTGGAAAAAAGCTTTCAGGCTCAGTTCTTGGTACCGATGGCCATCTCCATTGCCTATGGAATAACTGCAGCTACCATTCTTACACTTATTCTATTACCCGTTTTACTGGTCGCGCTTAACAATTTCAGAACATTTTTGATTTACCTGTGGGAAGGTCAAAGACCTGCTCCTGAAACCGTTGAACCCGCCATAAAAGAACTAAAAAACGAGAACGATGATTTTGAAAATTAATACCATATTGATCAGTTTGTTGCTGTTATTGAATATAAAAACAGGAACATCACAGGCAATTGACTCCTCTGAAAGCCTCACTTTGTCTCGGGCTGTGGCGCTGGCCATGGATCAAAACCAGGACATCCTGATGGCCCGAAATAACTTGCGCATAGCAGAAAATAACGCGGGGTTACTCAACTCAGGATATTTGCCGCAATTAACCGGTAATGCCGGAGGAAGCTACTCCAACAACAATACCGACATGACCTATTCAAGTGGCGATAAAGTGTCGCGAGATGGGGCTGCTTCAACCAGTTACAATGGATCATTGGGAATTAATTACCGTCTTTTTGATGGGTTTAATAGGTATTATAACTACAAAGTACTAAAAGCCGATTACACCTATTCGGAGCTTCAATCGCGAAACACCATCGAAAACACGTTGCTTTTGCTGATTCGATCGTACTATGATGTGGCACGATTGACTTCGCAAATCGAAAACATCAAACGTACTTTGCTGATTTCGAATACCCGGTACAATTATATTCATGACAAATACAATTACGGTCAATCAACTGAACTTGATTTGCTCAACGCAGAAGTAGACTTAAACAACGACAGCGTGAATCTAATCAACACAAAACGTGAACTCAGAATCGCGCAAAATAACCTGACTGTATTGCTGGGCACTCCGCCAACCAATGACTTTGTTGTAGATACAAACGTAGTTTTTAACCCAATAACAAACCACGACTCTCTATACCTGGCTGCATTTAATAACAATGCCGTTTACCAGATGAGTCTCCAAAATCAGGAAATAGCAAAACTGTCGTTAAAGCAAAGTAAATCAGGATATTTACCTACCTTAGACGTGAACGGAAGCTATGCGTTGTCGAAAACAGATAATGATGTGGGCTACTTACTTCACTCTCAAAACAGAGGTTTCAGTACCGGTTTATCTCTAACCTGGAATATTTTTGACGGGGGTAAAACAAGAACCAGGGAG
>JBFHGX010000061.1:0-20721 GCA_041582875.1 Bacteroidales bacterium
AAGTGGTATTTTGTTGCCGGTGAAGTGTTTCTTCTGCTTTCGCTGATGTTGTTTGTCATGTTGTACAATCAGTTGGTAAAGCCCATTTCTACCATTGGATCAGCATTAAATTTGTTGAAAGGTAAAGATTTTAGTACCCGACTTCATCCGGTAAGGCAAAAAGAAATCGATCTATTGGTGGAGGTGTACAACAGCATGTCGGAGCAACTTCATCGGGAGCGGGTGGAACATGAAGAAAAGAACCTTTTTTTGGGATTGTTAATCGATGCCTCGCCAGCAGCTATTTTGGTGCTAAATGGCGATTACCAAATCAGTAGATGTAATCCGGCTGCACGCAAGTTGTTTGAATTGTCGGAAAATCAAATGTGTACCGTTGAATTCTCGCAACTCCCGGCTCCCTGGGCAGTGAAATTATCAGCGATTGAGCCCGGCGAGTCAATGGCTGTTCGCATTGATGGTGCCCGACAATTTAAGGTGAGTTGCAGTTCTTTTATGGATAAAGGCTTTTCGCGTCCTTTTATCCTCATCGAAGAAATGACCCGTGAGCTGATTCGGGCTGAGCGACAATCCTATGAAAAGGTCATTCGGATGATGTCGCATGAGGTAAATAACTCAGTAGGTGCCATCAATTCAGTCATGCAGTCGGTCCTATCCCTTTCTGATCAATTTGAAAAAAGTTGGAGAGACGATGTGGCCCATGCGCTTCAGGTTTCCATTGATAGAAACCAAAGTCTCAACCGCTTTATGGCCAATTTTGCTGATGTGGTAAAACTTCCTTTACCTCAATTTCAAGAGGTGAATATGGCGTATTTGGTCGAAAAAATGGTCAACTTATTTGGTGTCGAATGCAAAAATCATCAAATAAAATTGGAGTGTGACCTCATTCCTTTTGTTATTCATGCCGATCCCATTCAAATGGAGCAAGTGTTGTTGAATATATTGAAAAATAGTATGGAAGCCATTGGCAATGGAGGTCGCATCAATATGGTCATGCAAAAGAATCCGGTGTTGTCGTTATGTGTTACTGATACGGGTAATGGTTTTACCGATGAGATACATGAACAACTTTTCACACCTTTTTATTCAACGAAAAAAACCGGCCAAGGAATTGGGCTGACTTTGGTTCGTGAAATATTGATGAACCATCATTTTCAGTTTAAACTCAATAAAAATGCAGAAGGTCTTACATCCTTTACCATTCATTTTTAATCAATTACCAATGAATAGATCGAATGAGTGGAGTTTTTGTTTACTAATATCCGGCTGCGGTCTACTTTCTTGTACATTTGAACAGCGTATGACTTACGCCAATATTATCCACAATTTCATCGATTTTAAGTCCAACCTTTTCTAATAATGCCATCATGTCGCGTGAGTGGTACATCTGACTGTTGCCGTTGGCCATTGCTGTGAAGTACAAAGAAGTGCCGTGCAGACTGTATGTAGAGGCTTCAAATTGTTGCCTGTCCCAGTAGGTTTCCAGGATAAAAAGCGAACCTTGCTCATCCAATGCTTCATAGGAGCGTTGCAATAATGTGAGTACTTGTTCTTGTGAAAAGCAATCCAGAAACTGACTCATCCAAATGGCGTCGTATCCTTTAGGGAAAGGAATGGTTGCATCCAGTAAATTGAGTGCATGGGTTGTTATCCGTGATGAAAAACCAGCTTGGTCGATATTTTCAATGGCTTCGGCCACTTGTCCGGGTAAATCGAGAATGGTTAGTTGAATATTCTGGTTATTGCTTGCGCAGAAAATGGAGAACTTTCCTGTATTTCCACCCACATCCAGCATTTTGCGAGGATTGTTTTCGAAGATATGAGGGAGAACTTCCGGAAAGGCATAATCAGAGTAGTAATGGTCAAAAGCAAACCAACTTTTGCGCACCTGATCTGGTAATTCTGCCAGAGCTTCGTATACCGTGTCCCATTGCCCGAAAACCGAAAGACCGGCAGGTTTCCCCTCTACAATGGCATCTTGAAGCTTGAACATACCTAAATAATTAACATCTTGTACAAAATCCATGTTGACCCGTGTAAGTTCATCACGGAGCATAAAATATCCGGTTTTGGTCAGCGAATAGTTGTCATCCTGAACCTGAACCAGCTCCATGCTCAAACCTGCTTCAAGCAATACTTTAACTCCATATACCGTTAACTTCAGGTCTTCGGCAATGGTCTCCATGGTGGCTGTTTTTCTTTTATTTTTCAATAAATAGTCCAGAATTCCTAAATCGCGCAAAGCTTTGGCAGCTTGAAACATAATGGGCCCAAAAGCTATTTTTTGAGCGTCGAATTTAGCCTGTAGGGCGGTTTTGTTGTCGTTTCCGTAGGTTATCTTCATGGTGATGGGATTATTTCCAGAAATAATAATAATTAAACCATTGTTCCGGATAGTTTTTAATGGTTTGTTCCAGTTGTTGAATATATTCGCCCAGAGCACTTTTTAGCGATTGATCAAATACTTTTCGGTCGCTGTTGTATGTCTTAGGGCGCGTAGAAAAAAAATGGTAATGTTGATTGGGTTTCTTAATGGCCGAAACAAAGGTGACAGGTTTCTTGTAACGGATTGCCAAGCTTAAAGGGCCTGCCGGAAAATCGGCTGGGTATCCCATAAAATCCATTGTTACAGATTTTGAACCTGTCAGAAAACGATCGCCATGAATGGCGATTAGTTCATTTCGATCCATGGCTTCACGGATGGCGAATAAATGCGATAAGTCATCTTTGATTGGAATGATTTTCATCGACTTTTCAGTCATCACCTCATCAAGCATGTTTTTTATGCTTTCGTGTTCAGCTTCCAGCATAACAATATGAACGGTGGTGTTGATGCGTTTCAGTAAGTTTCCGGCAATTTCCCAGTTTCCCATGTGCGCCCCAATGATAAATCCGCCCTTGTTGGCCGCCATTTGGTGTAGGTTTTCTTCTCCTTCAAAGTCGAAGGTGTATTTTGATTCAAGTCCTGACAAAAGAGCTACTTTGTCGATGAGTACTTGCCCAAACCTAAAATTGTTGATAAACAAGTATTTAAAACTCTTTAAACGGCTGAATCCATGTATTTTTCTAAAATACAAATACATGGGTTTTCTGGCTTTTGGGACAAAAAAAACAAAGTAGGGAGCAACAAAAATCAGTAGAAAATAGGCGGCGGAAAGTCCAACGTGCTTAAGAAGAAAAATGAAGATTCGATGTCCTAAAGTTCCTCCCCTGGTTTTACCTTTCCATTGTGTGGACATTACTTTTTACTGTGTTCGATGACAAATTGGTAAAGGTCTTGTAATGTGATAATTTTACCCAAGTGCTCACTAGTAACCTTAACACCAAAGGTATTTTCGAGTATTACGGCAATATCCACAAAATCAAGACTTTCAATATCTAAATCATCTTTCAAAAGTGCATCAGGAGTCAGTTGATCTTCTTCAAGTTCAAACTCTTCGATTAGGAAATCGTTAATCTTTTGTATGGTTTCGTTTTGGTTAACATTCATACCCAGTTCAAATTACATTTTTCGAGGCAAATGTAATAAAATCTCCCCATTGCAAGCTATGTGAATCGCAATTTGAATAAAAACTCAAATAACAATATTTACAACTTTCTGACAATGAGTGTTGAATTGGTGCCCCCAAAACCAAAGGAGTTGGAAAGAATGGTGTTAATTTTATGCTCAGTGGTTTTGCTGATGATGTTGAGTTTAGCAGAATACTCATCGGGGTTTTCAAAGTTCAGGTTTGGAGCAATAAATGAGTTGTGCGCCATGATGAGCGAATAGATTAATTCGCTTGCGCCCCCCATCCACATTTCGTGCCCGGTCATCCCTTTGGTAGAACTTACGGGAACTCTTCCCTGATTAAAAACCTTGTAAATGGCGGAAGCTTCATTTTGATCACCCACTGGTGTGGCTGTTGCGTGCGCGTTAAGGTAGTCGATATCGATTGCTCTGAGTTTGGCGTCATCTAACGCACGTTGCAACGATTTTACCGGGCCTTCTACATTTGGTACCGAAATATGATCGCCATTGGATGAAAATCCATAACCTAAGACTTCGCCATAAATGGTAGCACCCCTTTTGATGGCAGAATCGTAGCTCTCTAGAATTAACGAGGCTGCTCCCCCACTTGGGACTAATCCATCCCGATCGCGGTCGAAAGGTCTTGATGCCCGTGTTGGCTCAGATTCGCGGGTTGAGAATGCATTCAAAGCATCAAAACTTGCCATTGATAGTGCGTTTATTTCTTGAGCTCCGCCGCAAATAATGGTATCCTGAAGCCCGTTTTTAATCATGAAATACGCCATTCCAACCGCATGAGATCCGCTTGCGCAGGCTCCACTAATGGTAAAATTAATTCCTTTCAGTTTTAGAATAACCGATAGATTCATGCTTATGGTGGAGTTCATCGATTGAAAAATAGAACCCGATCCGATCAATGTGGTATTTTTCTTTTCACGAAGGATATCAGCGGCTTCAACTACCGAAGTAGAGCTGCTATCGTTGCCATACAGGATGCCAATTTCATGGTTGTTCAAATAGTCCTGATCAATTTTTGCATTGGTGAGCGCTTCGGAAGTGGCCATGTAAGCATATTCGCCCTGTTCGGGAAGTCCGATACGCATTCTTCGTGGAAGAATTCCTTTGAGTATAGGGCGCTCGATAAAACCGGTAAGTCCGGAGCGAAAGCCCAAGTCCTTGCGTTCCTGATCGAGTACGATTCCTGATTTGCCAATATATAACGATTCTCTTACTTCATCCAGGTTTTTGCCGATGGTGGAGTAAATGCCCATTCCGGTGATAACAACTCTTTTCATTTTTCTTATTCCTGTAGTTTGACTTGAGTATCGACTAAGCCGTAGTTTTATAGTTTATGTATAAAGTCCTCCATTGATATTGATTACTTCACCCGTAATGTAGGAAGCTCCTTCACTGGCTAAAAATGAAACCGTTGCCGCCACTTCTTCGGGTTTACCGAATCGATTGATTGGAATTAATAATTTGAGTTGCGATTCGTCTAAATCCTTAATCATTTCTGTTTTAATATAGCCCGGGGCGACTGCATTTACCGTAATTTTTTTCTTACCCACTTCTTGAGCCAAGGCTTTTGTAGCACCAATTACGCCCGCTTTTGCTGCACTGTAGTTGGTTTGACCGGGTAATCCTTTAATTCCCGAAAGGGAAACGACATTGATTATCCTTCCCCATTTTTTAAGTACCATCGCTTTAAGCAGATGGTTGGTAACATAATAGAAACTGTTTAAATTTGTATTGATTACCTGATGCCAATCATTAGGTTCCATCCAAACCATTAATGTGTCTTTAGAAATTCCGGCATTGTTTATTAGCACGGCGATGTAGGCGTTTTCGTTTTGTTGACTTTGCCATTCATCGAGGGCCAGCTTTACCTGTTCCTGTTTGCTGATATCGAATTGAATGGCTTCGGCTTCGCCACCGGCATCAACAATTGCATTCACTACGTTTAATGCCTCGGTCTTATTGCTGTTGAAATGAACCAAGATGGCAAATCCATCTTGAGCCAACTGCTTGCAGATAGCGCTGCCAATGCCCCCGGATCCGCCGGTTACAAGTGCAAACCTCTTATTATCGCTCATTATTTATGGTTTTAGGCTCATTTGAAATCAGGAATTCTCGCAATTTGTTTAACTCTTGATATTTTGGTGTATCCTCGATAAACACCGGAACCAAATCACGCAATTGGTGGTAAAGAGCCCTGGTTTGGGTACTCATTTTTTGCTCAACTTTCAAATAGTCGATGGCTTGAATGATGGTAAGAAATTCAATGGCCAGTACTTCAAATGTATTGCTGATGATTTTTTTTGTTAGTAAGGCAGCATTGGTTCCCATGCTAACGATGTCTTGGTTGTCGTTGTTGTTGGGAATGCTGTGTATGTACATGGGGTTTGAAAGTGTTTGATTTTCAGCTACTGTAGATGTAGCAGTAAATTGTGTGCCTTGCATTCCCAAATTCAAACCCAAGATACCCAGGTTGACAAATGGGGGCAAAATTTCATTCAACTTGTTATTCATTAAGAAGTTGATTTGTCGTTCAGCCAGCATAGATAATTTGGTAATGGCAATTTTTAATTTATCCATTTCAAATGAAACGTAATCGCCATGGAAATTGCCGCCATGATAAACGGTTTTACCTATCACATCAACAATAGGATTGTCGTTGGCCGAATTGACTTCATTTACCAATACTTCTTTGGCATTTTCGAGGGTGTCGATTATAGGTCCAATTACCTGAGGTACACAACGCAACGAGTAGTATTCCTGTATTTTCTGTTTAAATATTTTTTCTTCAATTTTCCCATTAAATAAGTGGTCATCTCTTTTTTTAATGAGTTGGCTGTCCTTTAGCAATTCGCGCATGGATTGAGCTACTTTATGTTGACCTTTGTGCTTTTTTACCTCATTGAGTACGCGACTAAAATGATCGTCAAACGATTCAACCAGTTCATTAATCATCGCGGAAGCGATAATAGACCAGTCAATGGCTCTTTGCGCAAAAATGATGTTGGTGATGCCAATTCCCGACATAACAGAAGTCCCATTGATTAATCCCAATCCTTCACGCAGATGGATTTCTAACGGGGTGATGTTCAATTGTTCGAATACTTTGGCTGTTGCTTGCCGCGTACCTTCATAAAAGACTTCCCCTTCGCCAATAAGAACCAAGGCCAAATGCGCCAACTGAACCAAATCGCCACTAGCGCCAACTCCACCGTGCTGGGGAATATAAGGAATGATATTGTGATTAAGTAGTAACGCTAACAGGGTAATGGAATCGACATGGATACCTGAATAGCCCAACGAAAGACTTTTGAGTCGGCTTATCATGGCCGCCCTTACGCACATGGGGTCAAGTGGGTCACCAGAACCGGCAGCATGACTACGAATGAGGTTGTACTGTAGGTTGATTTGATCTTTGATGTCAATACGATATTGCGCCATTGGTCCCAGGCCAGTATTGACTCCATAAATAATTTTGTTTATGGAGAAATCTTGTAAAAATTGAAAACAATCCGCTACCTTCAAAATGGTATTTGGGTCGATGCTTATTTGGTTTTGATGTAGTAAAACATCTATATAATCTTCAATTTGAAGCGCTTCGTTGGAAATTGTAGTCATTAAGTTGAAATTTTTTACTGTCGATAATAGGGCAAAAATACATATATGATTTGAATGTATATAGATAGCGAGATACATTCTTAGAAAATCTCATGAATAGGTCATTTGTCGAATTAATTGCTATGATTTTGTAGGGTCGACTCCATTTAGTGCATAGAGTTTATTGATTACCGGGTTGGCGTAAAGTTTAATAAATATGGATCGAATGTCCTCATTGTTTTTGCCCATGATTTGGGCCGTACGATCATATCTATTGTTGAGTTGACCCAAAGTTTCTTCAGTATAAAGGTGGGCATAATCCGAAGAATTGTGCAATAGATCGTATGCCAGATAATTGGATGGCCAAAGGTGGTAGTTTATATGTATTTGGTGGTCAATTAGTTTAGCGATTTCTGCTAAGGCTGCGTTGTTGGCAAGTTGCTTATTTTTTAATTCCTCAATTCCATTGTTTACTGTTTTCCCAATGGCCAGATGAACTCTTCCTTTTTGAGCCAATACACCCCCCAGGATAGATTGGAAATCTTCGTTGGGTTCCTTCACATAAGTTTCATGTTGCGACAGGTAGATTTCCCTTACTTTCATCGCATCGCAAGGTTCCCATTCGTAGGAGATTGTTAATGGCGTGATATTGAGTTCTTGTATGCTTTCCAGAAAATTTCCTTCACAGGATAAGGAAAGCATTTTCAAAATGGTTACGTCTGTTTTATCAGAACCGTCTTTGGTTCTTCCTTTACGTTGAGCTATCCAGATGGAATTTTTTAACTCAGTAAGTGAATAACGAATAAAAGCAGAAAGTCGTTGTGAGTTGAGCAGTAATTCTTTTGGGCTCCCTTCCCGAAAAACGGTTATCATTTGATTTGATTTGCCAAGATCAATAATTAATTGATTGATCATAAGGTTGTTCCCCCAGGTTGTTTGGGTGACATTATGCCCATGAGCCAATTGCATTAATCCCAATATTGACGAATCCAGGATGATGTCGCGGTGATTGGCCACAAAGATATAGTGGTCTGAGGGACTGATGTTTTCGTACCCTGACGAATCTACCCCATCCGTTGTATCCTCAAGTACTTTTTTCACCGCCGGCAAAGTGAGTACTTCCTGGAACTCTTTAATTGTTTTAACTTGGGGAAGCTTTTCAATAATGGATTGTTTACGATCGGAATCGAACAAGTAATCCATCATGCCAATAAACTTAGGGTCAGCCATCATCCGAGGTATCGAAGACTGAAGTTCTTCATCGGAGTATGGTCTTACTGCATCAAAGTCAAATTCCTTCATACGATTAACAGTGAATATGCAAAGGTAATACTATTCTTTATTTGTTGAATTGTTATGACCAATCAATTGTCACCAAGGCAATAAAAACTGGTCAATACAGCCCATTCTAACCAGTAATGGGCATGCAACTGAAAAAGAATTAAAAAAGCGCCCTAGGGCGCTTTTTTAATTCAAGCTTTATAAGCTGAGTTCTTTTTTAATCTTTTTTGGAACTGCATCTTTATGAACGGCAATGCCAATGGTTTGTAGTTTTACAAATGCTTCAGAGGCATAGAAGTATCCATCGTAAATATGGTCATCTGTTCCCCATGAATTCTTAATTTTATAAAATACATTGCCTTCCTGATCTTTTGCTCTGCCAACAATCAGCATACCGTGGTCATCGGTTACTGTGTAGTTGTCATAGGCCAATTGACGCATTTCAGGAGTAATTTCTTTTTCTTTGGTAGGCCCGTCGAAGCTGTACATGGCTTTTGTTTTCTCTTTTTTTGTCAAGGTTTCCCATTTTTCTTTTTCAGTTCCAGAGAGATCTGATTTTTCCACATCAGGAATAATGGCAACGCCATTTTTCCATGAAAATCCCTTGTCGCTTACGTCGGCACCCCAAGCAATGGTATATCCATTTTCCAAAGCATTGTCGATGGTTTCCATCATCTCTTCAAGCTTAACATTGTTAATTTCAGCCCACAACCAGTTGTCAGGAATTTCCATGATAAATGGTTTGTAGTAAGGACGGTGTGAGTAAGAGGTTATTTCTACATAGTCTTTTGGGTTGAAGCCGGTAGATTCAGCAAAACTTTTTGGCGTGTATTCAGCTCCATCATAGGTGAATGTTGCTGGGATTTCTCCTAAGTAGGTGTCGAGTACTTTGTCGTATCCATCGTGCCAAACTGTGCTTAGTTTTTTGTTTTTGTTGGCGACAATCGCATCTACATAGCTTTTTAGTAGTTCGTCAAGTTCGCCATGTGTATGCATGGGTTCACCATAATTGAGACCTGCATAGGCGCTTTCAGGCACCATACCATAAAGTTCGATTACGCGAAAAACATCGGTTACTTCGGCACCACCACCAAAATTCAGGTGACCATTCATTCTGACGTATTTGGTTGCTTTGTCAGAATAGGTGTGATTTACGACGAACATTTCCGAAAGATCGTATTCTTTTCCCGTCTGACGTAAGATTTCAGCCTCAACAAAGGCCAAGCCCGAAAAACTCCAACAAGTTCCTGAGCGATACTGATTTTTAACAGGGGTATTGTTGATGTAGATTTCATCTTCAAATTGATACCCTTTAACTTCCTCATTTTCATCCTGAGCGATGACTCCAAAGCTTGTAAATAGCAATGCAAGCATGGACAGTGTAATGGTTTTTATGTTCATTCCTTTATCAATTAATTTTAGAAAACGCAAATGTAGTAATTCTGTGCTTAGGTTTAATCTGTAGCAGTTTTCATCTCTCTTTTTTCCTGACGTTGTTCTTTGGTATTGATGCCAAAAGTTGAAACCATACCGCTAAGGATACTTTTCCATACGTAAAAGACGAATGATTTTTCTGTTACTCGATCAGAATATACGATTCCAGTTTTGGGTTTTTTTAAAAAGGTGGGATTGTTTGACCGGATGAATACATCGTTAAGGAGCAGGTTTGCCATCCCTTTTGCCACACCTGTAGTTGTTTTAGCTTTTTCACGATTGTACAAGCCTACTTTGAGTTTTTTGTAGAGAAAGAGTACACTCCCGGTAGTGTGCGAGTTGTCTCCTTTAATCATGGGCATGAGCACTCTGCCATCACCACCCTGCATGTCAATTCCTACAAGGTTTTGAGTTACAGGATTTAGGATTTTAAAATTAAGAGTCTCAGTATATCCACTGAACCAGAATTGTTGTACAGAACTTTTCATATCGAGAAACAAATGCAAATTCAAGTCCGTTTGCCCCATGATTTTGGCCTTGAGATTCAAATAAATAATAGAATCATTCATTAGTTGCTCATGGATATTGGTAAGATGATAGAGTTTAAAGTTGAATCGATTGAAATAAATATAGCCGGGTTCTTTGGCTTTTTCTACAATCTCTTTATAATGAATTTCTGCATCATGTGTGATAACTGAGTCAATCAAAAAAGGCTTATGTATTTCGGAGATCATTTCCTGGGGCATTTTTTTATAGGCTCTGGGATCCATTGGAAATCGTTTGTCGCGATAAAGATTGGCCACCAAACCATAAATGTCAACGCTACCTATATGTATGGTACCTGTTTTGATGAAATTCTTCAGTCTAATATTACCACAGACGATTTTCTCCCCAAAGACATTCATTTGGTCGGTTTGGTACACGGCTTTCTCGAAGAATTCGGAATCGGGGTATCTGGGCACAAGGTGCAATGAATCCAGGGTTAGAGATTGATGAGAAAAGTTAAAATTTACAGCTGCAATACTTGAAACATACAAACTGTCTGAGGAAATAAAGTTGTTTTTTCCGAGTTCAATGCGGGTGCTTTCGATAAATGAAAAGTCGTCAGCTGATATACCGGTAGTATCTAATAGGATGTGGTTGGCCTGCACATTTAAGTCGGTAAATACAGTGTGGACTACTCCTGAATCTTTCCGTTGTGTTTGATGAAAATCCAAATCTGATAAAACTAAGGTGTCGATTTGAAGTTGCTCCAGCGATTTGGGAAGATTTATTTTGGACAGTTTTCCGGTGTCTGATGGATGCTGGGTAAGCTGATTTTGGGGAATCTGATATTTTATTTCAGGATGATGAAGTTGTATTTTTTGAATGCTCACCATAGCTGGAAAGGTGTTGTTTATGCTAATCCTGTTAAAATCGATTTTGCTAAGCTGGTAGGTCATGAACACGGTAGAAGTGTCTGTTTTAGAGGATTTTTGTCGATCTGACCCGGTGATTCCAGAGATTGCCAGGTGGTTGCTTTTAGGGTTAAACTGGAGCTTTTTTACCGCGAGTTGGTGTAGGCTTTGTTGGTCAGTAAAGCTTAGTTGGTTAATGGTTAGCTCAAGATGATCGGTCAGGTTTAAGCTTTGTGAGCCTGGATTGGTGATGCGGAAATCTACTTCACCCAAATTGATGTCTTTACTTCGTGTGGAGTCGAATTGAACGACATGTACCTTTAAATTTTTAAACCCAATTTCGTGAAATGCAAAAGGGAGATCCTGCATGTTAATGGTTTTTCTTTCCTTAGATTTTGTTGGAATTTTGGGATTTGAGGTCATTAATACTAAATCTACTGTTGGGTTGTTTACCCAAAAACTGCCAAATTCAAGGGTGTTGTTTAAAACCAGTTTTTTGTAGTTAATCTCATCCATGGTAAGCTGTCCGATGCGCAATTCATTTAATATAAGTGGGTTTCCGGTATTTCGGTGATCCTGAATATCAAGGTTTTTTACTTCTAGTTTGCGTGTTCCGTTGTCGAATTTCAACGTTTCAGTGGAAGCTGAACCCAGGTGATGGTGCATTTCTGGATGGGTTAAGGTGACGGACCATTTTAGCTTGGCCAGCCAGCTTTTGTCAATTTTATTGGTGAGTGTAAATTTACGGGTGTATAATCCAATACTGCTTTTGAGGTGAATGGTGTCGTTGGTTAAAAAAATATTGGTATTTATTTTTCCACCCTTTATCGTTAAACCTTCTGTGGATAATAGATTTTTTAATTTACCAACAGTGGAGGTGTCGTTGGTTGTTGATTGTGGTTTTTTCCTTAAATCGATATTTCCGGAAAATTTTGGTGAATAGCAGGTGATTCGTCCTGTAGTTAGGAGATCACCTTTGGCCAATGCCCGCAGATCGGGTTTTTCAATGAGCAAGCTTTTCATCGTTAAATCATCGTAACCCGGTATCTGGATGGTCAGCTGTTTTAACTCTGTTAATTGATTTGTCAAGGCAAATCGTTGCCAATGAATGCTGGTGTTGTCTTTAATCCAGTTGAGATACAAATCGTTGGTATTCAGAAATAGGCTGTCGAACTGAACTAAGTCCAAATGGCTCATGCCTTTGAAATTTAAGTTTCCGGTACGCAACTGAATGGAATTGATGTCCAATGATAGTAATTCTTCTTTCATCCAGTTTAATTGTCCATCAATCACATCCACTGAGTTTATTGTCAGGTATTCTGGAAGGTTAAAAGGTTTTTTTTCGCCGTTTGTCTTTGGGGTTGTCATTTGGTTGATGTGCACTTCAGGATTGGTGAAAATGGTTGATATACCTACCGCCTTTTGCTGAAGTAGTCGCGAAAAGAATAACCCATTAATATCCAGTTTTTTGATGTTCATATTGAAAGAACCGGTTTGTTGAGGTGATCGTTTAATAATTTCTAAGTTGTTCAGGGCAAGTTCTCCTGTGGTTTCATTAAATAAACTCGAATGCATGCGAAATTCAATCTGTTGTTTAGGATTGAAATACAATAGTTCATTAAGATCCCAATCAAGGTTTTTTAGCGATATTTTCTTTGGATCAGCCAAAAAACCAGAATCAGCCATCAGGTCTTCCAGCTTTAGATGGTTAATTTGAGTGCACAGCAGGGTGTCAGTTCCTTCAACTAAAATCAATAAACTACTTGTGTTGATGGTTGTGCTGTTAAGGGCAAGAGTGCGAATGGAGTTGAGTAATGAATTTACTGGTTTTTTTGTTTGAATATTTTGGGGTTGATGGTTGTCTATCACCAGATGTGCCTGATCAATAATGACAGCTTTTAACTGTATATCAAAAATGTCAGCCAGGGAATCCGGTAGCAGTCCATCTATCTCTATATGTTTAATGTGTCCAGAAATGGAGTTGTTGTTGTTATTGGATTCGGATGGTTTCAAATCCAGTCCAAACACACCTAAGCGGGTCGATCCCGAAATGAAGGTAATTGAATCTGAGGTAATTTCGTCGCCAGAAGCTGTGATATACACAATACTGTCAAGTTTCACTTTTATTTCAGAGGAGAAAAGAAAACGGGTAGTATCCGAAAACAGGACACTTTCGGTATTGAAATTAAACACTTGAAAACCATAATCAAATTCCAGAGAACTCGTTTGGTTTTTGATTATCTTTTCCATTACAAAATGCCCTTGTCGGATGTGAATTTGATCAATTTTGATCACTAATTTACCAAACAAATCTTTGTTTTGGTTCAGTTTGCTTATGATTTCACGTGGAGCTACTTTAACTGTGTCGTGGCCATTTTCTGAGGATAGCAGGGTAGAGGGGCCACTAATTTCTAAGCTATGAGCTGATATTTCCCTAAACAGGAGAAGCCTGAAAACTGAAATTCTACTCATTTTTATGTTGTCGAACCGCAAGGCTTGCAATTGCAGGGTGTTTTCCTGATTAAGTTCAAGACTGTCAAACGAAAGCACTACATTTTTAAGTAAAACAGTCGACGATAAAAGGTTAAAGTTGACCGAATCAACTTTCAATGTCATGTTTTTATTGGTTTTCTTGGAAATGCTTACCGTCAGAGCATGGCTGATAATTTCATGTCGCATGATAACCGATGAAACAAAAATGGAGGTAAGAAGTAAAAAAGGAAGGAATATTTTAAGGGCTGTTTTTAGTTTCATGGATAAGATTTAAGATCGAGAAAAACCGGAAGATGGTCGCTAAAGCCTCCATTGTAGGTGAAGCCCACATTGGTTCGGAAGGGTTTTGAACCTCCGAATTTATTATCCTTTTCAAGGATAAAGTCTGCTGAAAAAACATGACCTGTACTATCCATTACTTGTATCGCACTGCTTTTTGAAACTAAATTTTGACTGACCAGTAGCTGGTCAAAGATATCCCATTTTCCCTGAAATTTCAAGGTGCCTTTAACTTCTTTATTGCTGATTTTCAGGGGAAGGTTTATCAGTTTGCTCGATCCACCGTTTTCTACAAGCTTCACCATGCTTTCATTGTTGGGAGAGTCGTTGAAGTCGCCCATCAGGATGAGGTAAGCATTTGGATTAACAGAGCAAATGGAGTCGGTGAGCCGAAGCAATAGTTCGGACTGCAGTAAGCGTTTCGGATTCGACTCCAGGAGTCCTCGGTATCTCGATGTCCAGTGATTTACAATTATGTGTAAGGTGTCGGGTCCCAGCAGCCCTTTTACGTATAGCATGTCGCGGGTGGTAAAATCGGTGTCTTTCGGATCAATCACTTTAATTGGACGAGCCATGATTAAATTAAAATCGGGACTGTAAAGCATGGCTGCATCGATACCTCTAAAATCTGGAGAGTCGAAATGAATGATTTGGTAACCTTTTCGACCTAAGGGTGTTTTATGCAATAAGTCTTGTAAAACAATTTCGTTTTCTACCTCTACCATGCCAATAATGGCTGGCGACGACCATTCACCTACAGCAGTAATAACTTTGTATAAGGCTTTTCGTTTGGCTTCTACTTTTCGTGGTGTCCAATGCAGGTTACCTTCCGGAGTAAATTCGTTGTATGATAGAGACGTGTCAGTTTCAGTATCAAAAAAATTCTCCACATTGTAGAACATAATGCGATGGGTTCTTGCATTATGTGTGGTTGTTGATGTTGATTGCCCTGTAATATTTGTCGAAAGTAAGGCGATGATGAATATGGAAATGGTTAGTCGAATCACTTTTTTTTAACAAGTTTACAAAAAAATCAGGCATCATTTTTACTTTAATGTGCAAACAATCCATTTTTTTTGCTTCTTACATTGTATTTTTGTGATATTATTAAGTTGCACACTTATAGAGCGTTATGTAATTTTAAAAATTCAGCTTAAAAAAAGATGAATTTTTTTTCAAAAATATGGTAGAATTTTTTCCAAAAACAGTACACTATTAATGAAGGGACATATTAAATGTTAACTGAAGAAATAATAAAAGGCTTACTTGAGAACGATCAAAAAGTGATCAGGTTTATTTATAAAAACTATTTTAAAGTGGTAAACGGGTTTGTAACAAAAAACAGAGGAAGTGAACAAGATGCCTGGGATGTATTTCAGGAGAGTCTGGTTCTTTTGTTTGAAAAACTCCGTCAGGATCCAACGTGTATTCGAACTAGCTTTCAGGGGTATTTGTATGGAGTGTGTAAATATCGATGGATAAAACGGTTAAATGAATTAAAGAAAGATGGTGAACAACCCCAAATAGACCTTAATGATGACTACTTCCCTCGTATTGAATTTGATCAAGTGATGAATGATATTGAAGCGTTGGCAGTTAAGGAGAACCGTGAGCGGATTTTTCAGGAAGGATATTTAATCTTGAAGCAAGATTGTAAGCGAATGATTGATCTCGTTATTAATGGTTGCACCATAGAGGAGATAACCGACTACATGAATTTCACCTCAATAAAATATGCATTTAGAAAAAGACAACAATGTAAAGAACAATTAATGGAATATATCAAAACCAGAATAAACTAATTTAAAAATAATGATATCATGAAAGAACTCAACAAGGACATTAAGATCGACAGGTATGTTGCCAATAAATTGGAGGACGCAGAATTATGGGAATTTCAGCATGAAATTGAAACTGATGCTGATTTAGCCAGAGAAGTAGCTTTAAGAAAAGAGGTTTATCAAGCACTTTCCGACAAGAAAAAAATAGGCCTCAGAGAAAATTTGAAGGCAATAAGAGTTGAAAAACAAGCAAAACGAGGGTTTATTTATTCATGGAAATTGCAGGCTGTAGCAGCAAGTATTGTGGTTTTCCTTTTGGTAGGAGCCGGCATTCTTACTTCGGTGTTCAATACTAGTAGTAACCATGAATTATTTAACCAATACTATCAACCAGAGTCTTCGTTACTTTCGGTTCGTTCTGGTAGCTACTCCGACAATACATCATTGAATTTGGGAATGCTTTCGTACGATCAGGGACAATATGATGAGTCGATTGAAATATTTAAGTCAATTCCTGATAATATGGTTGCACGATTGTATTGCGGATTTGCTTATATGAATGTGAAAAACTACAAGGCAGCAATTGTTGAGTTTAACCATGTGATGGCTCATGGGGACAACTTGTTTACCGATCAGGCAGAGTGGAATATTGGGCTCAGTTACTTGGCAGACAACAAGGTGAGCAAAGCATTAGCCATCTTCGAGCGAATTTCAAATCAAAATAGTGCCTATAGTGAAAAGGCAACAGAACTGTTGAATGAATTGAAAGACAAATAATAACCTCCTTACAAGCGTATATGGGCTGAGGGGCAGAAACATTCGGTTTCTGCCCCTTTTTTATATGGGATCGTAAATGAAAGAGTTGATTCATGCAGGAACACTTAAAAAAAGTCTGGCTAAGGCTCTTTCGTCTTTTCTGTTTATTTAGTGGTTCAGACTAAAAAGGAAGTTGGGGTTCTGCTGAATGAGATTGTATTCGACTTATTGTGATTTTCTCTTCGAATTAATGAATAGAAAACTTGAAATGACCACAATGATTACTAGTAAGCCTCCCATCCATTGGTGTTTATCCCACCTATCTAAAATGGGTGAGGTATCACCCGACAAGACATATGATGACCAAAAGAAAGGATGAGCTTTTGCCATATTGGCATGTTTTAGTACTTCTAATTTAGCTTGTTGCAATGCGATATCCTTTGGCAGACCATCTTTAAGTAGTTGATAGTAGTTTTGCATTAGCAATGATCCACTTTCGTCTTGAACTTCCCACAATGTCATAATAATGCTGGGTACTCCAGCAAACAAAAAGCCTCTGGCTAGACTCATGATACCTTCGCCCCTTTTAAAGGTGCCTGACCCCGTATTACAAGCGCTAAGGGTTACTTGTTGGGCATTAAAACTCATACCGTATATTTCATAAATATTCAGATAAGGAGAAAGACTATGGTCCGGGGAATTATAAAAGACCAACTTGCTCATCATGGGAGAAGTGTCGTTAATTAAGGTGTGCATGGCCAAATGAAGTAGTCCGTATTGTTCCGAAATCGCCATGAAGTTTTCTTTGGTCGCTTGTTGATCAATAAATGAATCTCCTCCCATCAGCTGGCTCACTTGGTTGGCCTCCATACGTGCATAGGGAAGGTCGTTCAGGGTGTTGTTTTCACTGATAATGTCATCGTATGTGCTATTTTGGTAGGTGGGTGCAAAAGCAAGTAAGTCGGTTGTCGATTTTCTGTCCTCTTGACTAAAAAACGGATTAAACTTTAAAGTTGCAGAAGGAGAGTAAGCAATGGGATGGTGCTTAAAAATGTAGTTGAGATCACGGTAGTTGATCTCGCTATATTGTGGGGGCGATTCCAAAAGGATTTCAAAAGGAAGGTAACCTAGCAATCCGTCAGGTACAATGGTAATCTTCAAGTCATTTTTTTCAAAATCCAATTTCCCAAATAGTAAATCGTATCCTCTTTGGGCATCTTTGCAAAACTGATCAAAAGTTTTAAAATTTTCCAGCCCAATTCGGGTATTTTTAATGGAGATCAACCGGGTAAGCACTGCTAAATCATCCGGACTAATGGGTGTTTGATCGAAACGGATATCCGAATTTGTTAATACAAAACGATAAAGAAGTGAGTCGTTAAGTTCATATTCAATGAAAACCTCGTCGTCTTTCAGGTTTGTCATAATTTCGTTGGCACTGATAACACCACTTTGGTATTTTAATTGGTAATATTTTTGAGATTTAAGTTCAATTTGACGAATGAGACTGTCGTACTGGTTCATTAACCGGAGCAATTTGCTTTCAAAAAAGTTAATTTTACGTTTGTCAGGAATGGTTTTTTCTTTTTCATCTGCCAATAGTCGCTGTATTGTCGATAATTCATTTTTCAATGTGTTTTCAAATTGAAAGGTCTCTTCGGGAAGGTCGGCAGTTTTTAAGGCGTATTGGTTGGTTACTGAGGCTACCAAAACAGACGACTTAGCACTTTCCGTAAATTCAAATGCCTGGTGAAGATGTAGTTTGTTGTGGGTATGTTCAAATAATTGGTGTTCAGTCCTTATGGCTTGCTGATAAACAGGTTTTAACATGTTGGCTAGCACCAATTTGTTTTCGGAAGACAATGTGGCTGATAGTGATTGCATTTGATGTAGCACATTAAGGAATGCCTTCTCGCTTTCGAGTAGGTAGCTCATGTTATGTGATTGTTCTGCCAATTTGCTTAGCGAAAGTGCCTCACCAATAATTGCCTTTGCCCGAATGGTTTTGTTGAAGTTGTCTAATTGAATGCTGTCTGACTCACTTAATAAGCACAGTGCTTCCCTGTAATAAAAAAGTGAGGAGTCTTGGTTTTCTTGGTTTTTTTGAAAAAAATCGCCCACTGAAATTAACAGGTCGGCATTCTTAAATGAGTTTTTTCCGTATAATTTTTGTGATTCGGACAGCGCTTTTTTTAAATACACAAAACCACTATCCGACTCATTGTTTAGCAGCAGGAATTCGGCATATTTTTCATACACCGTGTTGGTTCGGTTAATGCTGACGTTATCAAAGGTAAGTATTGTGAGCGCTTGCCGATATGCAGTTTCAGCTTCTTGAGTCCGGTTAAGCAAATTATATGATCGGGCGAGGTTTAGTGTGAGTATAAGGCGTAAATCATTTTCGGGAGCATAGCTGAGTCCTTGCAGACTATAGTCAAGTGCACCTTTATAGTCTTCTGTGCTAATGGAAATCGATCCTAAATTGTACAGTGTTTTTGGGGCTCCCATTTCAAAATCCTTATTCTCAATGTATATATCGAGGGCTTTCAGGGTGTATAATTTGGCTTTTGCAAAATCGTAATCATAATAGGCATTCAGCCCCTTGTTCATGTTTAAACTAGCAATCATCGGGTGTCGTTCTCCTCGAAGTTTAACGTAGTATTTTTCTGAAATATCGTAATGTTTGATAGCATCCCTTGTTTTTCCGACTGATGTGGCCAACAGTCCGTAATTTGAATGAAAAACAGCTTTCATCAGACTATCTTGGATAATGCTTCCTTCTTGAAGAATGCTATAGGATCGTTGGAAAAAGGAATAGGCTTCGTCGAAACTCCCCCTTATGGCATATATAATACCGATATTGATGTAGATATCAAATTGGTCGCGGCAATATTTTTTGTCATTGCCAAGTGATTGAAGAGCCTGGTTAAAAAAGCTTAAAGCATTATCAAAACTATTCAATCGCATGTGGGTGATACCTATTTGATTTAAACTTTGTGCCACTAGTGAACTGTCAATATTCGCGATACTTCTTTTAAACAGAATGCTCTGTTTGAATTCATCAATGGCTTGTTCATACATTTGTTTGGTTAAAATATACTTCCCGTGTTTATGGAAAATATTCGCTAGCATAAAAGTGTCGGTTATTTGTGCTTTTTCTGTCATATCAAAAAGCACCAGTAATAAGCTGTCAGCCTGTTTTTCGTGCTTTTTGGCTAACGAATCTACTTTGAGGAGTAGTTTTCGGGCCTCATCATTCGCAATTTGCTGAACCAAAAGTGTATCTGTGGTGTTTGTAGTTTCAGTAAAAACCAAGAGGTTTGGGGTATTTATTGGCATACCTGTAGAGGCTGTCGTTATCGGGAGCAATACGATGAGCATCAGCAGTTTGGTGACAAAATACTGGAATGATCTATAATGATTATAAATGTTCACGGGCCGTACTGGTACTATTATCCTTAATCCTGCCATTACTGGCACACAAAATTAACAAACACCAGCAGATTTCAAAGGGAAAGAAATATTAATTCACATGAAAATAATATGAATTTGTTTGTAGGGAGAATTTAGGAAGGAATTGTTTGATTAAGCAAACTAAAAAGGGGGGGCTGATTGGTAACAGCCTCCCCCTTTTTTTTAATAGTCCAGACAGACTATTTTGATTTGAAAAAACGACCAGAGGCAATGGTTTGATTTGAATATTCCTCTTTAATGAGGTATGTATAGCTTCCGGGATGAAGATCTCCGGTCTCAAGCGCAATTACCTGTGTTTCTCCGGCAGTTATACTCACTGTTAATTCACGCATTAATTTCCCACCTAAGTCGTAAATGTAAAGCGACCCTTGTTTATTCTGAATTGATTCGATACGGATGTTGAGTTCATTGATTACAGGATTTGGATATGCGGTGGCTTCGGCTACCGTATTTAAAGCACCAGATTTAATTTCTGGTAATTTAATGTCAACTCCTTCAACCGTTTGTCCTGTGGGGTCGAGTACCATTCCTTGATCATCAATCGATAAGTTTGTAGATAGTTGTTTACCTGTGCTGTTTTTTTGCTGACGCACAAATAGAGTAAATAGATGATCGCCATATACATGCGATCCGGGATTTTCTGATTCATCCATCCAGATGATTTTAACAACACCATTTTCAATGGCATAGTTAATATTTTCATCGG
>JBFHGX010000062.1:0-20504 GCA_041582875.1 Bacteroidales bacterium
CTTTGTTTTTAGGTTTGGTTGAACACCACAAATCTAGGAAATATTAATTAAATCATAATACCAACCAAACCCGTTTATGGCAATAAAAAAAGCAGATGCCTATTAAAAACATCTGCTCAAAAAAATCTTGTGTGGTGAATCGCGACTTACGATACGCTATCCATTATTATTTATTATGTCTAATATTATCAAATCAAACAGGCATTTACAACAAAAGGCCTGATAGTTTGGGCTTGCCTCTAATTATCCTCCGCAAACCACTCCGCATACGAAGTAACGGTTTCGCGCAGCAACAAATATTTTAAGGTAACATGTCCCGGAAGTTTGCTTTGTATGCGCTCAGCCATGTCCACAATCATCAGCTCGCTGGTGGGCTGATAGGGCAACAGGATGATTTTCTCAAAGTTAGCCTTTAATTCTTCAATCAAATCAGCAGGCATCTGATCGCTAAGCACCAAGGCATGATCAAAAACATCAACCACCGTTTCTTTGACAATCTTTTTCAAGTCTCCGAAATCCATCACCATACCTAACTTGGGGTGATTTTCTTCCATAATGGGACTTCCGGCAAGCGTAACGAGCATCTCATACGAGTGGCCGTGAATATTACGACAGGGACCATCATACCCTTTCAGGGCATGAGCCATTTCAAACTTAAACTCCTTGGTAATTCTGACAACAGGTGCTTTTTTCATAACTATCGGGTTAATTTAACCACCTTCAACTGACGAACCGGCTTACCATTCAAATCACTAACATTCACCAAATAAATACCACTCGAAGCCATTCCCAAATCAATCTGGCGATTGGATTCATCCAAGCTTCCGGTTTCGATGATGTTTCCATATAGGGTAGTAACGGTATACGAGAAATACCCTTCGGTGGTGCTCAGGGTTACTGTTCCGGTAGTTGGATTGGGATAAACAGTCAACTGCTGAAATCCCGTGTCAAAAACAGAACTGGGATCACCCCAAATGGCATCCACAAATTCAGGATGATCGATAAACGGATTACGGTTGTGTTGGTAATCGTAATAAATAACATCGTTGCGGTTCATCTCAAAATCATCCGGTGGATCCTGCTGATTCCATTGTAACAATACCGATAGCTTACCGTGTTCAGGATTAGGATAGGTGTTTACACGATCAACAACCTCCAAATCAGGCTCGCCACTGCCACCTTCGTAGCGGGTAGCCATGTAAAATATCATGCGGGCCACATCGCCCTTTACCGCATCGCGGGGTTCAAACGAATCGCCATCAACGTAACAACCAGGTGCTTCCGAAACAGGATTTCCACCCATGTCAAAATCAAGGTTACCTCGGGTACTATTGACCGAAACATCAGTTGGCCGAATATGATGGGCATCGGTTCCTGCCGGAGCAGAAGTTCCAAAATCACCATGCGATTTGGCCCAAACATGCTCACGATTCCATTCGTTAGCTCCTCCACCAAAGGTACTCTTGGCCTGAGAACGACCTGTATATAACAGAATAACATTGTTGCTGTTGTCAGGATCCTCATCCGTGGCTTTTAAAATAAAATCGCGCAGATTGTTGTAGCTGTACTCGGTGTGATCCTTAATGATGTCGTGAAGCTTCGACTTCAGATTATCGCCAGTCAATCCTTCGGTTCCGTTATAATACCCCGAAGGAATTTGCGCTTGAAGCGATAAAGAAAAGACAAGGACAGTAATAAATGATAGTAATGTGTTTTTATTCATTGTTTAAGATTTATACGGCAAAAAATGCCAGGTAAACACCGGCAATTAACATCACCAAACCACCCAAAAGGTAAAATAGCGATGCCAATGACAGATTTATTTTTGAAGATGGTATCCACACGCCAACAGTAGCCAGCACAAAAGATGAACCAAATAGTATTTCGTATACAGGAAGATTGGTGGTTATATAAGTAAAAAGGAGTCCGGCTAATAGGGTATTCATTGCCTGAGCCAATCCTGCCAAAATAATATGTCCCGGTTTTTCAACGATATACGTACGTTCACCTTTACGGATATGGAAAACTTCCATTAACATACGAATACCTATCAATGAAAACCCCAGAAATAAAACAACTCCCTGAAAACCATCCATAAAATGCATAAACAGCTGACCCAGCCTGAATCCTATCCAAAAAAGCCCACCTTGCAATGCCGCCAAAAGCAACACAAATACCACTCCCCAGAGTTGGCTTTTCTTCATGTCTACACCCATAGCCACCGGAAAGGTCTGCATGGAGAGAAACAATAATACAGCGACTACAATTACTGACAGCATTTTGGTCTTTTAAAAAAGGGCTGCAAAATTAATAAACTTTTTAGGCTAATGCTCAAAAGACCAACAACAAACCACCCTTTAATCGCGTAAATAGACCAAATCGACTATTTTCTCAAGCCATTGGGCATCTACCTCATCAAAGCTATTGGGTTTTTCGCTGTCAACATCCATTACCCCAACAACTTCTCCTTGTTTGTTTTTTAACAAAACCACTACTTCGGAAGCCGACCTTGAGTCACAAGCTATATGTCCCGGAAAGACATGCACATCAGCTACTACCAATGATTTCGCCTGATTGATGGCTGCCCAACAAACTCCTGTGTCCTTGGCCAAATTAATACAGGCCAACGACCCCTGATAAGGCCCCACCTGAAGCTTCCCTTCCTGCAAAAGATAAAAACCTGTCCAAAAAAAAGTTTCCATCTTATGGTGCAACACTGCATTGATGGTGGCCATATTGGATAATGGATTGTTACTGCTTTTATCAATGAGGGTTTTTATTTGGTCGTACAGACGTTGGTAGCGACCACTTTTTTTAGTTTTATCCATGTTGACAATTATTTAAATGCAAAAATAGAAAAGCCATTGTAACGAACACCACAAAAAAACGGAAGCTCTTTACGAAGAACTTCCGTTGTGTTTATTTACATAAAGGCTTACGCTTTATCCAACTCCACCGTAAAGTGACGAAGCAAAGGAGCTTCCTTGGTAATTTTTAATCCTGTGGTAATCTGATCACGGCGATCGAAAACATTGATTAATGCAGCAGCAATATAATCCATGTGGTTGTTGGTATACACCCGACGTGGAATGGCTAAACGCAACAGTTCCAAATCAGGATAGCGATTCAAACCCGTTTCCGGATCACGGTCGGCAAGCAAAGTGCCAATTTCAACACCACGCACACCACCTTCAATATACAATTCTACGGCAAGTGTTTGTGCCACCAAGCCCTCTTTGGGAAGCTGAGGTAAAAATCGTTTGGCATCCACAAAAATGGCATGACCCCCAAAAGGATATTGAACAGGCACGCCATAGTCTTTTAGCTGCTGTCCAAGATAAGCCACTTGCTTGATGCGGGTTTCCAAATAATCAAACTCGGTACCTTCGTACAATCCCTGAGCCAAGGCATTCATATCACGACCCGACATACCACCATATGAGATGTATCCTTCAAAAAGAATATTGTACATGGTGGCTTTGTCAAACAATTCTTTGCTATTAAATCCAATAAATCCACCCATGTTCACAATGGCGTCTTTCTTGCTGCTCATGGTCATGCCATCGGCATAGGAAAACATTTCGCGTACAATTTCACGAACGGTTTTGTCCTGATAACCTTCTTCACGGATTTTGATGAAATAAGCATTCTCGGCAAAACGAGCCGAATCAAAAAATACAGATATACCATATTGATCCGCCATTTTTTTTACCTCACGCAGGTTCTTCATCGAAACAGGCTGACCGCCAGATGAATTACAGGTCACTGTCATGATGATCACAGGAATCTGACTTGCAGGATAAGCCTTTAATACTTTCTCCAATTTATTCAAATCCACGTCACCTTTAAAAGGATGATCCAACGTTGTGTTGAAAGCTTCATCGATGGTACAATCCACAGCATGAGCTTTACGAAATTCGATATGACCCTTGGTGGTATCAAAATGAGAGTTCCCGGGGATGATATCTCCTTCCTTGATGATGGTCGAAAAAAGTACATTCTCGGCAGCACGACCCTGGTGAGTTGGCAAGAAATATTCAAATCCGGTAATATCCTTAATGGCATCCTTTAACTTAAAATAAGAAGAAGCCCCGGCATAACTTTCATCGCCAAGCATCATTTCCGACCATTGCATTTGACTCATGGCACCTGTGCCTGAATCAGTCAACAAGTCAATAAAAACCTGATCACTGCGAAGGTTAAATAAATTGTATTTGGCATCTTTAATCCATTGCTCACGTTGCTCACGTGTACTGCGGCGGATAGGCTCCACCATCTTAATTTTATACGATTCTGAGAAAGGTAATTTCATGGTTTAGTAGTATTTAATAAACATTTTAATGATTGAACTTGAATTGTCTATTCATTAAAATGCATCAAAAGCATCACGGTTTTTGATGTTGATAAATACTTTTTTGTGTCCTATTTTTTGTGAATTCTGCATACTAAATCCAAGAGTGACCAAATATATAAATAATTAAAGTAGGTTGCCGGAACACAATACAGATATTTTTCAAAAAAATATGTCCAATGGGATGTAACCTCGTTAAACAACTCGCGTCATAAGAGCGAAATCAATATTATTCAAATTTAAAAAAACTAAACCATGGATGACTTAGCTCCCGTATTTGTAACCGCAATTATTTTCGGTTTTGCCTATTCCGTTATTTATATTCTGGTAAGAAAAAAAGAACGCATGGCCTTGCTTGAAAAAGGCGTTGATGCTTCATACTTTATGACTCCGGTAAAAAACCAATCATTCACCGCCCTAAAGCTTGGGCTTCTTTTAATCGGCTTAGCCATTGGCATTTTACTTGGCGGATTTTTGTTTCACCTGACAAACATGAACGAAGAAGAATCCTATTTTTCCATGATATTCCTGTTTGGTGGTATTGGCCTTGTAGTAAATCACTACATGGAAAAAGCCGAACGTGCCGAATTGGCCAGACGAAAAAAAGAGGAATAGCACACTTCACAATCCGCACACGAAAAAAGGTCTGTCATAAACACGGACCTTTTTTATGAACAAAACTTCCCACTCACTCAACCTCACCGCTTCAACCTCAGCCAGCCAACAGCCAACGCCAACAGCCAACAGCTCCCCCCGCGTCAGCCTATTTTCCAACAAATAGCTTCAGCTTTCAAAATCCGCGTAAATCCATTATTCCTCAATAAAAGCTTCAGCTTTAAAAATCTGCGCTAATCAGTTCAATCCGCGTCATCAGCGTTCCATTAATCACGCGTCAGCCAACAGCCAACGCCAATAGCCAACAGCTCCCCCTCGTGTCAGCCTATTTTCCAACAAATAGCTTCAGCTTTCAAAATCCGCGTAAATCCATTATTCCTCAATAAAAGCTTCAGCTTTAAAAATCCGCGCTATTCAGTTCAATCTGCGTCATCAGCGTTCCATTAATCACGCGTCAGCCAACAGCCAACGCCAATAGCCAACAGCCTTTCTTTCCCTTCAACCCTTTCCAACCTTTCCCCCCTCCCATCAAGCTTTCAACGAAACCGACAATTCTTCCCGTATCACCTTTACCGACCTGGTAAGTACCGTAATAAAAGCAATCACCAAAGCAATCAAAATTCCAACTACAAAAAATCCTGGATGCAACTCAATTTGATAAGCAAAGCCGGATAACCATTGATTCATCAAAAAGTAAACAAGAGGTGTGGCAATAATTCCCGAAAGCAATACAAGCTTAAGATAACCCAAAGCCAACATATAAATCAATTGTCGATGTGTTCCTCCCAACACCCGCCTAATGCCAATCTCACGGCTACGCTGCTGTATCAAAAAAGAAGAAAGTCCGTAAAGTCCCAAACTGGAAATAAAAACCACAAACAACGAGAAATAAAAAAATAAATTGAGCATCTTCTTGTCTCCACTATACAAGCTACTGAGCTTTTCATCCAAAGGAATAAAATGCAATTCCCCCATGGAAGAAAAACCATGACAAACGGTTTTGATAAACGCCTCTGCTTCGGTACGTTTTCCCTCCGCATACCGAACCATTATATACCGGGTTTGTCGAGGATTTAGCATAAACACCAAAGGATCAACATTGCGATGCAACGAGGACGAATTAAAATTCTTTACAACCCCAACAATCTTACCTCCCTTTCTGCCTGCAACATTAAAGGACTGTCCCACAACACTATCAAGTCCTAAAAACGCCACTGCAGCTTCATTGACAACAAAACTGCCTACCGTATCTTCTCCCGGCTGCTCCATAAAATATCGCCCCTCCAACAAAGGAATATCCAACAGCCTAAAAAAATGATACCCCACACCAAAATAACTGATCGTCTGAACCGGGTTGGCATTGGTGTCGCCAACCTCAAACAATAATTTTCCTTCGGTAAACCCGGGAACATTTTGTGTTGAAGCCACCTCAAGTACAGAAGGATCATCACCTAGCTTCAGGATGATCTCCGGCACTTTTTTACGGAAATTAGTGTCATGAGGTACATTGATTACCAATACATTTTCCTCATTAAAACCTAAATCGTGCCCCCTTAAAAACGACAACTGCGAATACACAATAATCGTCGCCATAATCATGCCAATGGACACTACATACTGAACAATAACCAAAAAATGACGCATGGCTCCTGCCGTTAAATGCTGCTTTCCGGCAAAAAAAGCTGAACCCCGCAAAACCACCGCCGGCTTAAATGAATTCAATACAAAAGCTGGAAAACTCCCTCCAATAACAGACAACATCAAAATCAATGCAATAAGCACCAATCCGAATAAATAATTATCGCCCGAGAATAAACTCCCAACCATACTTAACTGCTTACCTACCAACGTATTAAAGTGGGGCATAAGCCATTCAACCATGGCCAGCGCCAAGATAAAAGCCACTGCTGTGATAAGCAGTGATTCAACTATATATTGTACCACCAATTGCTGTCGTACTGCACCCAATACCTTCCGCATACCAATCTCCCGCGATCGCCTGAGCGATCGGGCCGTGGCCAAATTGATATAATTGATGGATGCTGTCAACAAAATAAAAAGGGCAATAATCCCAAAAATATAAAGATTGCCCAACTCAACATTGGAGGGGGAATCATACATCAAAGAAGTATTAAAATGTACTTGGGTCACGGGTTCGAAAAAATAATACAAACTCCCCGAAACATTAAGTTTTTCCCGATGAATATAGTCAGCTTCTCCCTTGCGCTCAAATTCATTAAACCGATACTCAAATTGCTTCAAATCAACCGTATCATATAATTTAACGTATGTGTAACAGGTCATCCAAAAATAATCGTTGGCAAGCATTTCACGCTCCTCCTCGCTCAAGGAAGAAACCGAAACCAAGGCGTCAAAATTCAAATGTGAAGGCTTGTTGGCCTTATCTATCACTCCGGTTACTGTGTATTCACGCAATATGGTGCGCAATACCTGCCCTACTGCAGGCTGTCCTTTAAAAATCTTCTGCGCTGTTGCTTTACTGATGACTATGGAATTAGGGTGTACCAGTGCAGAGTCAGAATCCCCTTCAATAAACTGATAATCGAATACGCTAAAAAAACGATTGTCGCTTAAACTGATGTCGGGAACCTCAAAAACCTCATCGTTCCAGGTGATGGTCGACACATCGTTTTCATCTGAAGGATCAGTAAAAAACACGTTGGTGGCACCTTGAACTTCAGGAAATTCAGTAAGCAAATCCCGGGACAAACGAAAGGGCGTAAGTGCAATTTTTTCGTATCGTCCATCCAACGAAAACTCATTGGTTATGCGATAAATATGGTCACTATCCGACCAATACCGGTCGTATTTGACTTCACTTTCAAGATACAAATATATAAATACAAATACCACAATGCCCAACATGAGCCCAAGTACATTGAGTAACGCATACCCCTTTTGACGCATCAAAACCCTGATTCCTACCTTAAAATAGTTTCCCGTCATTGAGTTTAATCCAGTTTGTTCAAATTTTCGTTGATGATTTGACCATCAAATAAATGTACTATCCGCCTGCTGTATGAGGCATCGCGCTGTGAATGAGTAACCATAATGATGGTTGTCCCTTCTTTATTCAACGAATCGAGCAAAGTCATTACCTCTTCACCATGCATGCTGTCCAAATTTCCGGTGGGCTCATCTGCCAATAATAATGGGGGATTGGCTACCACTGCTCTGGCTACAGCCACACGCTGCTGCTGTCCTCCCGAAAGTTGCAACGGAAACATATCCTTGCGATGTGCAATTTTCATCCTTTCGAGTAACTCATTTACCCGGGCATGACGCGCTTTTCGCTTCCAGCCCAAATATTGTAGCGGCAATTCCACATTCTCAAAAACTGTAAGTTCCTCAATTAAATTAAAATTCTGAAATACAAACCCTATATGCTTCTTTCGCAGATCAGTTCTTTGTTTTTCTTTCATCTTCCCAACATCCTGCCCAAGAAGGCGATAATCACCACTCGTCCAGTGATCTATCATTCCAATAAGGTTCAGCAAAGTCGTCTTTCCACAACCCGATGGCCCCATAACAGCAACAAAATCGCCCTTGCGTACATTAAAATTAACCTGACGCAATGCAACGGTTTCTACCGTTTCTGTCCTAAATACCTTCTCAAGTCCGGTGGTTTCTATGATATTCATCCGTTTTATTGTCGATTTATAACCCCTTAACAAACATTAACGAAATCCATGCCATGCTTTCTATCTGATTAACAGATAGGTTTTTAAAAATTTCTCACATCACATGTGTAACTATTTCTGTTCGAAATCGTCCATATACTTGTGCAAAGGTGGACAAAATTTGTGTACTTTTAAACTGTTAATTCTTATACCTTTAACTCATTATAAAAATGGCAAAAATTAAAGCTCGTTTATTAATTGTGGATGACGATCCGGATATATTGTTGGCTGCCAAAATGTTTTTGCGACAACACATCGAAATAGTACACACCGAAAAAAACCCTCAAAATCTTCCTGATATTTTAAAAAATGAAGTGTTCGACCTCATCCTGCTCGACATGAACTTTTCGAGGGACGCTACAAGCGGACAAGAGGGGTTTCATTGGCTGAATGTGATTTTGGAACATGATCCTGCCGCGACAGTTATTTTTATTACAGGGTACGGCGATATCGAGCTTGCTGTACAAGGAATCAAGGAAGGAGCTACAAATTTCATACTCAAACCCTGGGAAAACAGGAAACTACTGGCCACCATCGAAACCTCTCTCCGACTCCGCGAATCAAAGGTTGAACTTGAAAATTTGCGCTCCACACAAAAAATGCTCATCGCCGACCAAGATCAGGCCTACAGCAACTTAATTGGAAATTCTCCAGCCATGCAAAAGGTGATGAAAATGGCTTATCGTGTGGCAGGAACCGATGCTAACGTACTGATTCTAGGCGAAAACGGAACCGGAAAGGAAGTGGTAGCCCGCGCCATTCACAGGGCCTCTAAACGCAAAGACAAGGTATTTATAAATGTGGATTTGGGAGCCATCACCGAAAGCTTGTTCGAAAGCGAACTGTTTGGCTATAAAAAAGGTGCCTTTACGGATGCCAAAGAAGACCGTGCCGGACGCTTTGAAGCAGCCAATGGAGGTACTATCTTTCTTGATGAAATTGGAAACCTGAGCCAAAACCTGCAATCAAAACTATTAAGCGTGTTACAAAGCCGCA
Source organism: Bacteroidales bacterium (assembly GCA_041582875.1). Lineage (GTDB taxonomy): Bacteria > Bacteroidota > Bacteroidia > Bacteroidales > F082 > UBA6244. Next base: position 9,664 of record JBFHGX010000062.1, read on the forward strand.
AGGTGGTCCGACTGGGCTCGAACAAGGAAATCCCCATCAACGTAAGATTGATCTGCGCAACCAACATGCCACTTTATCAGATGGTTAGCGAAAATAAATTCCGACAGGATTTGCTTTACCGGATCAATACAGTTGAAATAAAACTGCCTCCCTTGCGCGAACGCCTCGAAGATATTGAGCCTTTAACTGAATATTACATCGAGACGTATTCAAACAAATATAAAGTGCCTAAAAAACGAATCAACGCAGGCACGCTAAAACGACTTCAAAAACACGACTGGCCTGGAAATATTCGCGAGCTGCAACATGCGGTAGAACGGGCAGTCATCCTCAGTGAAAATCCCATGCTCGAACCTCATGACTTTTTTGTCAGTGATCAGGACGATAGACGACAGGATAATTTTAATGCCGATAACCTCAACCTGGAAGAAGTGGAACGAGTCTTGGTACGTAAAGTGATTGATAAACATGGCGGTAACATCAGTAGAGCCGCCAAAGAATTGGGCCTGACAAGGGCTTCATTGTACCGTAGAATTGAAAAATATGGTTTATAAACGCTTCCGACTTCAAATTGTAATCAGGGTGTTGGTATTGGCCCTCACCTTGTTCTTTATCTTTTATCTTTACCAAAAACCAGCCTACCTGGTAAGTACTTTGTTGCTGGGAATCGCGTTCGTGGCACAGCTGATTTCGCTTATCCGATACACGGAACAAACCAACCGCAAACTCGCCCGCTTCTTTGAATCAATCCGCCATGCTGATTTCGCTACTTCCTTTTCAGAAAACGACCTGGGCAAAAGTTTTGAGGAACTCAACAATGAATTTAACCAAGTAATCGCTGCTTTTAACCAAAATAAAACTGAAAAAGAAGAACACTTCAACTACCTGTTAACAGTTATCCAGCATGTAAGTATCGGAATCATCGTGTTTAAACGAGATGGCAAAGTTGATGTGTTTAACAATGCGGTTAAACGCTTGCTGCGCATCAACCGACTACGAAAAATAAGTCACCTGCATGATGTTTCGGAAGACTTACCCGAAAAATTGCTGACTATGAAAGCCGGTGACAAATCGTTGGTAAAACTGTTTGTCGATGACGAACTATTGCAGCTTTCAATGCACGCAACTGAGTTTAAAATGCGCGGCGAAGAATATATCCTGGTCTCCTTTCAGGATATCCACCCCGAGTTGGAACAAAAAGAAATCGAATCGTGGCAGAAACTTATCCGTGTGCTTACCCACGAAATCATGAATTCCATCACACCCATCTCATCTCTTGCCGCTACCATCAAAGAAATACTCGACGATCGTCAGACCAATTACGCTCCCCGTGATGAACAAGAAGCCGAAGACATCGACAGTGTCATGCAAGCTGTGACTACCATCGAGAACAGAAGCAAAGGATTGTTAAACTTTGTTGATCTGTACCGAAACCTAACACGCATCCCCAAACCCCACTTCCGGCATTTTATGGTCAGTAAACTTTTCGAAAGCACCCTTGAATTGATGAACCCCAAAATGGAGAAAATAAACATCAAATATACTACCCGCATCTACCCCAACGATTTAAAAATACTAGCCGACCCCGATCTGGTTGAACAAGTACTCATTAACCTGATATTAAATGCAATAGATGCCGTGTCAGAAGTCGAAAAACCTCAGATAACCATTGTGGCATCGGTCAATTTAAATAACAGAACCACCATCGAAATCGCCGACAATGGCAAAGGAATAAGCCAGGATATTCTTGATAAAATATTCATGCCCTTTTTCACCTCCAAAAAAACAGGTTCCGGTATCGGACTAAGCCTGTCACGACAAATCATGCAAATGCACAAGGGAACCATCAGCGTGCGGTCAAAACCTAATGATGGAGCCATCTTCACCATGATTTTCTAACGACACTCGTCCCTCCCCAATTCATGTGCGTCCACGTTTGAATTCCTCGGCTTTATACGATAACTCTTTCAGCCAACAGCATTACTCTCTAAACAGCCCATTTTCCAACAAAAAGCTTCAGCTTTCAAATCCGCATAAATCCATTATTCCACAATAAAAGCTACAGCTTTAAAAAACTGCGCTAATCAGTTCAATCCGCGTCATAAGCAGCCCAATATTCTCGCGTCAGCCAGACAACTGCCATTACCAAATACCCCGGAATAAATTCCAGGTCTACCATATCGTCGTACCTACGGCACTTTGCCACCTCTCCGGTCTTCCGACTTCCGACTTCCGACTTCCGACTTCCTACTTCTGACTTTTTTCAGCCAACACCAACTGGCCAATAGCCCCTTCATAACCCTTCATACCTTTCTCACCTTCCTACCCTTTTAAACCCTTTCCTACCTTTCCTCCTTACCTCTTCCTTCAACCCTATTTTTTTGTACATTTACATCCTAAAATAAAAATCGATTTACCCGACGCACATTTTTACCCGCATAAGATGAGATCAATATATCCGATATCAGCTTTCCTGATGAGCCTACTGCTTATTTTTTCAGGCTGCAATGATAACTCCATTGATAACACAACCAGCCCTTCAGATGGATTACAAACCATAACAGCTGAAAACATCCCAAAAAAAACAGTGGTAAACCTGAATGATCTACAACGTGTCATACCTGGAAAGGATGGTACCAAACCGGTCGAAAAAAAATCAGGAAACCTTGAACAATCGCTAAGCATTCAGTTTATCACATCCGTAATACCAGGAACGTCCTACCTACCACAATCTCTTGAAGACAAATTATCCGGATTACCGGCTGAAAAAAGCGAAAAACCAAACACCATACCCCTGTCTGCATCCAAACTCACAACGAAAAAACTGCCCTTTAAGCCAATCAAAATTAAGGTTTCCAACCCTGTTCTTATCGATATGGACAGCATCAAACAATTCGAGGTAACAATGCTACAAAAGGGACTCTTTAGTCTCCAAAATGGTGACACCATTTTTCCTCCTATGGAAGTGCTCGCACATCAACCTTCCCAGTTTAAAACTACCCCCTTCAAATACAAGGAAAACACCTTGTTGGATATCAGCATTTTAGACGCCGACCAAGGTCTTCCCAACCACTTTATTCGCCAAATACTTCAAGATGATTACGGAGTTATTTGGATGGCCACGCATACGGGTGGTTTAATTTCGTATGACAATAAAAATTTTCGACAATACACTGAAAACTGTGGCTTGCCAAGCGACATGTTGCTCTCCATGATTATCGATAGCAAAAACACCATATGGATGGCTACCCAAGATGCTGGAATTTGTGCTTTTGATGGCAAAAGCATGGTGCAAATTAGTGAAAAACAAGGACTACCATCCAATTATGTTTTTGCATTGATGGAAAGTAAAAATGGGGATATTTGGATTGGAACGCGCAATGGATTATCAAGACTTGCAGGAGATTCATTAACTACTTTTACCAAAAAAGAAGGATTACCCAACGAAGTAATCACTACCCTTTGCGAAGATGATGCAGGTAATATCTGGATTGGCACCAATGGAGGTGTAAGCATGTACGATGGCAAAGGTTTTATGAACCTGACAAAGGAGGATGGGCTGCTTTCCAACTATGTACAAGCACTATTGCCCGATCACAATGGTAACATATGGATTGGAACTTATTTAGGTGGTGTTAACCGATATGATGGTAAATCGCTAACCTCTTATTCAGTTCCTCAAGGTTTGGGAAACGAAAGTGTGCTGTGTATGGTGGAAGATCACGATCAAAACCTGTGGTTTGGAACCTTCGGTAATGGCGTTACTCGATTTGACGGAACATCCTTTACCAATTACGCTACCGATAAAGGTCTTAACGACGACTACATTCGAACCATGCTCGAAGATAATCATGGAAACTTATGGATCGGTTCCGATGGTGGCGTGTCAAGATTTAATGTCAAAGGCTTCGCTTTGTTAACAAAAGAACAAGGACTGGAAGACAACTTGGTACTCCAAATTAAACAAGATCAGGATGAAAATATCTGGATGAGCGTCTTTGATAAAGGCCTCCTGGTATCTGAAAAAATAAATCTTGAACAAGAAAACAACTTTTTTTATAAAATCACATCCCAAGAAGGCCTGGTAAGCGATTTGATAACCTGCATCTTTCAGGATAAAAATATGGATTATTGGTTTGCTGCATACCAAGGAGGATTAAGTCATCTGGATCATCAAAAATTTCAAAAAGGTATCCTTTCTTTCAATAATTATACCATTGAACAAGGCTATACCAACGGAATTGTACGCGCCATTGCACAAGACCACAAGGGCACCATTTGGATAGCTTCTGAAGAAGGATTATGCGCATTCGATGGAGAAGGGTTCATCACACTGACCAAAAAAGAAGGACTGCCAAGTAACGAAGTGATCAGTCTCTATATCGATCGCATGGGCGCGCTGTGGTTGGGCACCATGGGAGGGGGCGTTTCAAAATATTATCAAGATACAATTACCAACTACACTACCGACCAAGGCCTGTGTAACAATACCGTATGGAGTATTACCCAAGATAAAAATGGCTTGATGTGGTTTGGAACGGATGGCGACGGATTAAGTTGCTTCAATGGACATGCATTTCGGACGTTCTCACAAAAAGATGGCTTGAGCAACAATTATGTGTTTTCGCTGACTGTAGATGATGAAAATTCACTTTGGGTGGGTACGGTAAAAGGCCTGTCACAACTATTACTTCCAATTGGCAATTCCTTTGAAATGTCTTGCTATGACAACACCCTAAAATCCATTAACTACGGCAAAAAAGATGGACTAAAAGGATTAGATTTTTATACCAATGCTGCCGAACTCGACAATGAAAACAGACTGTGGTGGGGGACAGACAAAGCCCTAACGATACTCGATATTAACGATCACAGGAATTTCTCAAAGCCTCCGCAAATTAAACTTAATGGAATCACCATCAACGAAAAAACATTGGACTTCACTGAACTGGCAACCGCCAATAATAGCATCGATAGAAACAACATTGAGTTCGAGGAAGTTTTGCCTTTTTCTAATCTACCCACCAAACTTAAATTGCCTTACGACAAAAACCACCTCACATTTCATTTTGCAGCCACCGATTGGAGCTCAACTGGACACCTGAATTATCAATTTAAACTACTGGGTTTCGATAATAATTGGGCAGCAATAACCAATGATAACCTGGCCGATTACCGCAACATATCTCCTGGAAACTACACATTTATGGTTAGGGCAAAAGGCCAATCAGGCAAGTGGAGTGAAACCGTTGAGTATCCATTTAAAATTCAAGCCCCCTTATATTATACTTGGTGGGCAATCACAGGATACATCCTCTGGCTTGTTGGCCTTGTATGGCTCATCGTAAAATGGAGAGTAAACATTATCCAAAAACAAAAAAAGGCCCTGGAAGGCATGGTTCGTCACCGCACCAAGGAACTAAATGAGGCCCTGAAAATTGCAGAACAGGCTACCATTGCCAAAAGTCAGTTTATTGCAACCATCTCCCACGAAATCAGAACTCCCCTCAATGCCATTATGGGAATGACTCACCTGACACTAAATACACAACTCTCTCAAAAACAGGAGGATTTTCTACGTAAAATTGATAAGTCTGCCATTACCTTGCTGGGACTAATAAACGATGTGCTCGATTTTTCAAAGATTGAAGCTGGTAAAATGCAGATCGAAAATGTTGAGTTTAGTCTCGAAACGGTGTTAAATTCTGTAATCATTCTGAATGCCCAAAATGCCCATAAAAAAAACCTGGAATTTGTGCTGGATATCGATCCTGAAATACCCACAAAACTCATCGGCGACCCCTTACGAATAGGGCAAATCATCACAAACCTCTGTAACAACGCCATAAAATTTACGAAAGAAGGTGAAGTGATTGTCCGTCTTAAAATGGGAGAAAAAACAAGTGAAAACGAATTCTACTTGGTTGGGGAGGTAATGGATACTGGTATCGGTATTAGTAAGGAACAAATCCCCATATTATTCAACGAGTTCACCCAAGCTGATAATTCCATTACCCGTAAATTTGGTGGTACAGGATTGGGGTTATCTATCAGTAAATTACTTACCGAAATGATGGGAGGAAGCATATGGGTGGAAAGCACTGTAAATGGGGGTTCGTCCTTTTATTTTACTTGCAAACTGATGGCTCAGGAAAAATCCTTACAAAATATAGTGCCTGTCCCTGAAGAGTTAAAACAACTTAACATCCTGGTTTGCGACAACAACTTTTCATCGCTAACCGCTCTTACCAACATCCTAAAAGCACAATCCCTATCAGTAAAAACAACTAACTCTGGCGAAGAAGTATTGGGCGCCCTCGCAAAAAACTCATTCGATTTGCTATTCATAAATCAAAATCTTCCTGATATGAGTGGACTCGAAACCATCTTTAATATCCGGGAAAACCTATCCAAACTGCCCTTGAAGACCATCCTCATTGCAGATACCGAAAAAAGTAAGCTCAGCTTTGAATCTACCATCATTGGTGTCGATGGTTATTTAAGCAAACCTTATGTCCCATCGGTGGTAATCGAAAAACTGCTGACCATCTATGGAATGGAAAAACTATCGCTGAAGAAGAACATCGAATATGCTAATCGATTAAACCATTACCGACAAACACTAAAAAATAAGCGCTTTCTGCTGGCCGAAGACAATGAAATCAACAGTGAGGTGGTAATCGGACTGCTTCAAAATATTGGAGCTGTGGCTGATGTGGCTACCGATGGTGCATTGGCATTTCAAATGGCCACCAACACCAGTTATGACCTTATCTTTATGGACTTACACATGCCCGTTATGGATGGTTATCAGGCAACTGTAATGATAAGAAAACACCAGGTAAAAACACCGGTAATTGCCATTACGGCAGAAGCCTTGAGCCATGTGGAAGACAATTGTATTAAAGCTGGCATCAATGCCATTGTAACTAAACCCATCGATCCGGGGTTGTTTTACGAACAAATATTGGAATGCCTTAACCTGACCGAAAATAATGATCCGAATGAATCGGATTCCGAAATAACGGAGAAAAACACCTGGCAAAATATTGCCAAAAATGAACTGGACGCTGAAATGGGAATACGTCGATTTGGCGATAACCCTCAACTGTACTACAAAATGCTGGGAAAATTTGTCGTGTCAAATACGCCAGCTATTTCTGAAATCTCAAGATTGATCGATCAGAAAGACTATCAAAAGGCGCATCTGAACATCCATTCGCTTAAAGGTGAAAGTGGTAACTTGGGCGCAGATACCATTGCGGCTCTGGCATTTGGACTTGAAGAAGCCATTAAAACAAGAAATGAAATCGCCATGGCCAAAGAAATGGCAGCCCTGCAAATTGCCATTCGCGACTTCAACCAAAAAATCCACCCCATCCTGAAAGATCTGAAATCCAATACACCTGAAAACAGGCTTTCCATCGGGGAAATCGTTGCTCAATTAATCGAAAGCCTTCGTACCAACAACCCAAAAACCCTCGACTTGCTCGATGAACTGGCAGCTCATGAGATAGGAACAGATCTCTTGAATAAGATTACCCTATCCATTCAAAATGAAACACTCGAAAATACAATCTCACTGCTAAAAAACAGTTTCAATATCACCGACAAATAACTTGATAAACCTTTTACACATTTGGCGCAGTCAATTCGAAGTTTGAGCAACAAAAACCATAATTTTGCAAAAAATGATCTAATGAAAAAAACTACCCCCACTCAATTCACCATTCATTCTAACATTGAACAACGTTGGAGCACCCGTGCCTTTGACAATCGTCCTGTGGAACCAGCCAAATTACAATCGATGTTTGAAGCGGCCCGTTGGGCTGCTTCTGCCTTTAATGAGCAACCCTGGCGTTTTATTTTGGGCATCAATAACGATGCAGCTTATACCAAAATTATGGAAACACTGGTTGAATGGAACCAAAAATGGGCTGGACAAGCTCCTGTATTGATCCTGAACATCGCAAAAAAAACATTTTCACACAACGACACTCAAAACGTCACCTTTAAATACGATCTGGGACAAGCGGTGGCCAACATGACCATTGAGGCTGTTAATCAGGGGCTGTATACTCACCAAATGAGTGGCTTCGATGCCAATGCAGCTCATCAACTGTTTAACATCCCTGATGACTACCAGGCTGTTTCGGTTATGGCCGTCGGATACTATAAACAAGATGCTGATCTTCCTACTGACATGTTAGAAGCTGAAACCAAACCCCGATCCAGAAAAGGTTTTGATCAACTTGTCTTCGAAAACACATTCGGTAAATCGTCTTCATTATTTTTATAACATGAAATACAGTACTCTGCTTCTTCTTGCTCTTTTGATAACTTTCGGTTTTTCATGCACAAACACCTCTACTCAAAACAAAGCATCAAAACAAAAAACAATAGCCAAAAAACTGATTAAATCAGCATTCAATGCTGATTCTGCTTACCAGTTTGTGGCGGATCAGGTGGCTTTTGGCCCACGTGTTCCCGGCTCACCTCAACATACCGCCTGTGCCAAATGGCTTGCCAAAAAACTTCAACAGTATGGAGCACAGGTGACAGAACAAAAGTTCAGAACCAAAACCTATGATGGCATCATGCGCGATGGTGTAAACATCATTGGCTCTTACAATCCGGATGCTGCCAAACGGATTCTGTTGATGTCGCATTGGGACTCTCGGCCTTTTGCCGATCATGATGCCGATGATCAACTGCATCAAACACCCATCGACGGTGCCAACGATGGAGCAAGCGGTGTTGGGGTTTTACTCGAACTGGCCCGCCAGTTTCAAATAAAAAACCCTGGAATTGGTGTGGATATCGTGTTGTTCGACCTGGAAGATTGGGGACCTCCAACCCAACTCGAGCTATACAAGGATGAATACTGGGGACTGGGATCGCAATATTGGTCGAAAAACCCGCATCAATTTGGATATACAGCTTCCTTTGGCATTTTGCTCGATATGGTTGGTGCCAAAGATGCCTTTTTTAGCAAAGAATACTTCTCAATGCAGTATGCCGGGTTTATTGTAGACAAAGTGTGGGATGTCGCTATGCAAATGGGCTATGGAAATCAATTTGTTAACCAAAAAGGCTCTCCGATAAACGACGATCATGTTTTCGTAAACCGAATTGCCAATATCCCTTCCATCGATATCATCCACCTCGATACATCAAGCACCAATGGCACCTTTTTCGACCATTGGCATACCAGCAACGATAATCTTGAACAAATCGACAAAGTTAGCCTGGGTATTGTAGGCGAAGTGGTTGGAACAGTCGTCTATAGCGAATAACATTTTTTCTTGTCATTTTTATATTTTGGTATCTCAATCACATAAAAAATGGAATTAAATATCCTCGAATACATTGGGTTTGCAGCCTCCATCATCATAGCACTCTCCATGACCATGAACTCCATCTTGCGCTTTAGGTGGATAAATCTGGTAGGTGCCATCACGTTTTCAACCTATGGTTTTCTTATAGGAGCACTCCCCGTAGGAATTCTCAACGGTTTTATTGTGGTAGTGGATCTGTATTACCTGACAAGCATCTATGGCACAAAACACTACTTTGAAACGCTGGAAATTCGTGGCGACAACAAATACCTGCTGCGGTTTTTGGAATTTCACCGCAAGGACATCGAACATTTCTTTCCGGGATTCGTTTATAAACCTGAAATGAATACGGTGAGCTTTTTTGTGTTGCGCAATATGGCTGTGGCCGGATTGGTACTGGCTCACCGCCGTGATAGTGGTGAACTCCGGGTGGGCCTCGATTATGTAATACCGGAATACCGTGACTTAAAAAACGGTAAGTTCGTATATGAAGACATGGAAAAATCTTTGAAATCAACTGGAATAACCCATTTTGTGGCCGAAGCCAATTCAGCAAAACATGCTAAATACCTTAAAAAACTAGGGTTCAAGCCTGGTGGAGAAGGGTTGATGGAAAAACGAATCACTTGACATCATGGAAACAATCATCAAAAACGGATGGATTATCAATGCAAATGACAGCACTCGTGCTGATCTGCGTATCGTGGATAGTACCATTGCCGAAATAGGCAATAACTTAGTTCCTTCCACAGATAATACCACCCTAATTGATGCAACAAACCAGTACCTTATCCCCGGAGGAATCGACCCCCATATACATCTTCACCTACCTACACCGGCAGGTTATAGTTCTGACAATTTCAGCACTGGAAGCCGGGCCGCCCTCATGGGTGGCACGACCACACTGATTGATTTTGTAACGCCAAAAAAAAATCAATCCCTGGTCGAAGCGCTCGAAAACCGCATCGCTGAAGCCCGTAACTGCGTTACCGACTACAGCTTTCATGTCAGTCCCGTCGATTGGCATCATGGTATTGCTGATGAGTTACGCATCTGCAAAAACACATACGGAATCACTTCCTTTAAAGTGTATATGGCGTATAAAAATGTCATCGGAATTGAGGACAATACGCTGTTGGAGGTAATGAAGACTGTAGCCACTCTGGGAGGTTTGGTAACCGTTCATGCCGAAATGGGTGATGACATCGAAAAACTCCGCAATCAATTGGCCGACTCAGGCAACCTGAGTCCAAAATACCATCCACAATCTCGTCCGGCTCATCTCGAAACCGAAGCAGTGGAAAAAGCCATCCAACTGGCCATGCAGGCCCATTGTCCCCTTTACATCGTCCATTTATCGGTAAAATCATCTCTTGAAGCGGTAAAAAAAGCCCGGCGCAATGGCGCAAATGTCCTGGTCGAAACTTGCCCTCAATACCTGTTGCTCGACGAATCAAAATACGAAGGAAAGTTCAACAAAACTAGCAAATTCGTCATCAGCCC
>JBFHGX010000063.1:0-20491 GCA_041582875.1 Bacteroidales bacterium
CAAAATTACCGGGTTTTGGTCACAACCCTCACCAAGCGAATGGCCGAAGAACTCACCAAATATTTGATGGATCTGAACATCCAAACCCGATACATTCACTCGGATGTAGATACCTTGGATCGGGTGGAAATTTTGCGTCAGTTACGTCTGGGAACTTTTGGCGTATTGGTGGGAGTAAATCTCCTTCGTGAAGGTCTCGACCTACCGGAAGTGGCTCTGGTTGCCATTCTGGATGCTGACAAAGAAGGCTTTTTGCGTTCAGCCCGATCACTAACACAAACTTCGGGGCGTGCAGCCCGTAACCTGAACAGCAAGGTCATCATGTATGCTGACAAAATTACCCGTTCCATGGCACAAACCATCGACGAAACCAATCGACGACGCGAAAAACAATTGGCTTATAACGAAAAACATGGCATCACGCCCACTCAAATTATCAAATCGGTAGAATCCATCATGGGGCAAACCGGACTGGCAGCTAACAAGAAAGAAGCCGCCTATGTGGGCGGATCAAATCCTACCATCGCAGCCGATCCTGTGGTTCAATACATGAGTAGTAAAGAGATCGAGATGGCCATCAGTAAAAACAAAAAAGACATGCAAGCTGCTGTAAAAGAACTCGATTTTATTGAAGCTGCCCGCTTACGCGATGAGAATAAAGTTCTAGAAAAACTACTCAATAACCACGAATAACGACTCATAATCATGAAACATACCTTGATTCCAACAGACCGTAAAGCACTAACAATCAACATAGATACAAACCTATACGGAACCTTTGCCGAAATTGGCGGAGGTCAGGAAGTTGCTCGGCATTTTTTTATGGCAGGAGGTTCGGCCAATACCGTAGCCAAATCGGTTTCGGCCTACGATAAGAGTTTTAGCGATGCTTCGTATAACAAAAACAAACCGGGAAGACATGTAAGCGAGGAGCGATTGAACAAAATGCTTGATATCGAATACAAACAATTGGTTGGTGTTTTGGATGACAGAAGCAATGATTTCTGCTTTTTCACCCTCGCCGATACGGTGGAAACCATCAATTATACCAAATCCAATTACAGTCACGGCTGGATGGGAATAAAATTCCAACTCAACCCCAACACCCCTTCTAATACCGTTATCATTCACCTTAAACTACTCGAAAATGATGCCGTTCTGCAACAGCAAACCATTGGAACCATCGGTGTAAACCTATTGTATGCTTGTAAATATTACCATGACTCACCCAATGATTTTTTAAAGTCACTTACTGACAATCTCTCCATGGATCGGTTTCGCATAACAATGATGCGCATGTCAGGACCAGATTTGGATTATGTAGACAACCGACTATTGGCCGTGCAACTTGTTAAAAATAAGATGACGCAATCCATCATGTTTGATAAACATGGAGATGTGCAACAACCGTCGGACATGCTATACAAGAAAAATGTGCTTGCTTTACGCGGAAGTTTTCGCCCCATCACCTATATTACCCGCGACATCCTGAGCAAAAGTGCCGAATTATTTGCCCGTGATGAAGATTACGATCCAAGCAACACCCTGTCTTTCTGTGAATTAACATTGAATAACCTTACCATGAAAGGAGCATTTGACGATCAGGATTTTCTTGAACGCATCAACATGCTCAATGCCATTGGTCAGAATGTAATGGTTTCAGATATCAGAGAATACTACAAATTGGTTGAGTTCTTTTCTCAATTTAAAATCAAGAATTTAAGGATCGTAATGGGCGTGCCAACCTTTGAAAAAGTGGTTTCAAAAAAGTATTACACCGATCTAAAAGCAGGTATTTTGGAGGCCATGGCCAAACTATTTCCCAGCAACATGAAATTATACATCTACCCCACCATCAAAGATGTAAAAGGTGAGAAAATAATGCAGCGGGCCAAAGACGTTAAAATGGAGAAGGATGTAAAACTGCTAATTGATTATTTGCAAACCAAGCGCTCCGTATTAGATTTGGACACTTCCATGTCGCATCAACTGCATATCCGATCGCATGAAGTACTGTCGATGCTTCAATCAGAAAATCAGGATTGGGAAAAATATGTTCCCATGAATGTCGCCAACATGATTCACGAACGTGGTTTGTTTAAAAGCGATAAAAAGAAAACCCAAAAGACTAAAACCCTTTAAAGATGCGCGCTTGAGATACACCAAGGGCTTGCAAATCAAGATCAAGAAAATATCCAAATGGGGTTTGAGCAGTTATATAGTCGGTATTTTTTAAGCGCGACTCAACTTTATCGAACAATGCTTTTGTGAAATGCGGTTCGGCTTTGGTTTCGGCAAGATGGGCAAAAGAATGCAAGATAATTTTATCGGTATCGTTCTTCTTAGCGGCCCATTTTAAGTTCTTAAGTAATTTATCTTCCACCTTTTTGGAATCAGACTCGTCCTGTTCTTCGGCATGAATAAAAGCCACCAATACCTGTTCAAACTCAGCCCCCTGATGAACTTCAGGGAAATCTTCCAATGTTCTTGAAACGGGAATATAGGCAAACCGGCTGGCATAAATCATCAATAGTTTCATCGTTCAGTTAATTTTAAGCAAATGTAATTAAAACTCTTTCGATGCAAGCCAGTGGACTATACTCTTCTTTTGCAAGTCACATATACTAATCAAATCTTGCTATCTTTGCGTCGGAGTTTAAACCAAAACGTTTTTCCAAATCACCTGACAATGAACAACATCCCCTTAGCGGAACAACTTCGACCACAATCACTCGACACCTATGTAGGTCAGGAACACCTGACGGGATCGAATGCCATTCTGGGTCGAAGCATTGCGTCAGGAAATATTCCATCCATGATACTTTGGGGACCCCCAGGTGTTGGAAAAACAACACTGGCCCACATCATATCAAAAACACTAAAACGTGAGTTTTACACCTTAAGTGCCATAAGTTCAGGAGTTAAAGATGTAAGACAGGTGATTGCCCAAGCAGGGATGTTTGGCGGTTCGGCAATATTGTTCATCGATGAAATCCATCGCTTCAGCAAATCGCAGCAGGATTCCCTTTTGGGTGCCGTTGAAAAGGGAACCATAACCCTGATTGGTGCTACTACTGAAAACCCATCCTTCGAAGTCATTTCTCCTCTCCTTTCCAGATGTCAGGTGTATATTCTCAAGTCTCTTGAAAAAGAGGCACTGGAAAACTTGTTAATCAGAGGAATAAAACGATTAGAAGAGCAATTTGAAGTTAACATTGAATTATCAGAAAGCGAAGCCCTGTTGGGGATTTCTGGTGGTGATGCGCGAAAACTCCTCAATGCCCTGGAATTGGTGGTCTATCAGGAAAAAATAACCAAAAAGCAGATTGTTATCTCCAATGATCTGGTGAAGCAAGTCATTCAGGAAAACCTGGCCATCTACGACAAACAAGGCGAAATGCATTACGACATTATTTCGGCCTTTATCAAATCGATGCGTGGAAGCGATCCCAACGCTGCGGTTTATTGGCTGGCGCGCATGATTGAGGGAGGCGAAGATCCAAAATTCATTGCCCGACGCATGTTGATTCTGGCTTCCGAAGACATCGGTAATGCCAATCCCAATGCCCTGCTGTTGGCCAATGCCTGTTTTGATGCCATTGCCAAAATTGGCTGGCCCGAAGGTCGGATTATCTTATCGCAAACAGCTGTTTATCTGGCCAATTCACCTAAAAGCAATTCCACCTACAGGGCCATTAAAGAGGCACAGGCATTGGTTCAAAAAACAGGGAACCTTGCTGTTCCACTACATTTGCGAAATGCACCTACCAAGCTCATGAAATCCATAGGATATGGAAAGGATTACGAATATGCCCATCAGCATCCGGGTAACTTTGTAGATCACGAATTTTTACCGGAAAACATAAAAGGGATGATGTTTTATGAACCCGGAAACAATCCCCGCGAAAATGATGAACGCAAGCGCATGAAAGAGCGTTGGAAATCAAAATATAATTACTAATCAACATGGAAATTAACTTATTACAATCACTTATCGACCACAGTTACGAATATGCTGTAGACTTACTCGACGACACAGGTGAATTTTATCCATTTGCTGCCTTTACCGACAAAGCCGGTCAGGTGCATCCGTTAGAATTTGAAGTGGATAAAAATAAAATGCCCAACAATAGCCAAGTGCTTGAAGCATTAACCGCATGGTGCACAAAAGAGTATGAAAGCAAAGGGATTACGGGATATGCATTGGTTTTTGAAGCTGCCGTTACCCTTGAAGAGGGAAAGCCCGCGATTGACACCATTTGCATGGACATTGCAACTGTCGATGAGGAAAACTTGCCTATTTACTATTTCCCCTATGAATTAAAGGAAGAGGGCAAAGTAGTTTACGGAGAGGCTTTTGCGGTTCATCGCACCAACCTTTGATCACGCTTATATGACCAAATCATTAAAACAACCGCACCAAAGGCAACAGTGCTACCTAGGATAAAGGTTGGAGTAAAGCCAAACATTTCATAAAAAAACACACCTAAAAGAGGAGCTACAATAGCCCTAAGCCCGGTAAGACTAAGATGTAGCGACTGGTAGGTTCCGGCTTCGCTGGGTTCACAAAAATAGGATGAGCCAATATTCCATAGCAGCACCATAGTGGCGGCGAAAACTCCATGAAACAGGATGTAAAAAATCAATGTGTAATAAATAGTAACTCCCAAAATTTCAAAATTGCCCGGAAAAATTCTGGTAGCTGCAACCGCTAAAATATACAGGCCCAAAGCGGAAAAGGCATAAACACCAAACTTACGTGGATCAATATCACCAAGGAGCTTACCAAAAAATGGCAGGAGAATGATCGCCAATATGTTATAAGCATTCCTATAAAAGGCTACACTGCTATAATTCAGGTTTAAGGCTTCATAAAAATAAATGGTAATTACCGTGTAGGTGATCATAAATGAAAAACCATACATCATAAATCCCCATTCAAAATGGCGATAAGGAACGTTATTTTTCAAGATAGCAACCATTTCTTTGATTGATTTCCCTACAGAAGTGAAAATGTTTTGTCGGGTTCCAACCTCGATATCTGGAGCAGGAATCTGTGAAAGTACAAAAACAGAGGCCGAGGCCAATATACCAATCACGGGCAGAATGAGGGTAAAAACCGACTGATCAATATCCAGCAAGTATCCGTACACAAAAGTCACAACCAACATTAGAATCTTATTCACAGAAGTGGCATAACTATATAATTTTCCAAAGTTAGTGTGTGAGTAATTATTTTTAAGCAGGAAATTAATATTGGGATAAATCACCACATTTCCGGCAAAATAAATCAGGAATAACATCAAATAAATGTGATGATAGATGGGGTCTGCAACCATGTTTTCCACTGAATGTGGAAAAAAGAACACCAATAACAAGGGCAGCCGGGTAATAAGTGCAGTAATCCGAAGCAGTCGTTTCCGATTTTTAATCCGCTTTAGCCACTCATTAATCAATATCAGAAACAAAAAAACCAACATGCTGAACTGAAAAAGCAATCCCATTTGGTAATTCGATCCGCCCAAACTTTTTATAAAAACAAACTCATTCAGCGCCAACACCCCTAATACAACCCCTTCGATTACCATGTAAATCAAGTGAAGCTTAAAAGTATATTTTTCGTTTTTAGCCAGTTGCATTCTATCTATTCTTGATCAATTTGGTGGGCAAAGGTACAAAACCCTAAAGAGCCTCCACCGGAATCTGAGTCAATTAAATAAAATGATATTCAAGTTAAACATCCTCGTCACGAAAAAAGCCATACCAATCCTGAAGATGTGATGTTTATAGAA
Organism: Bacteroidales bacterium; assembly: GCA_041582875.1. GTDB lineage: Bacteria > Bacteroidota > Bacteroidia > Bacteroidales > F082 > UBA6244. Next base: position 5,793 of record JBFHGX010000063.1, read on the forward strand.
ACAGAAGTTCTAAAACTTAACAAAAATTTAAAAAACCATCGTATCATTGCATCATGAAATTAATCTCCACCGGACTCTTTTTGTTCTTCGTTATGTTAATCGGGCTGATCCCGTTCAGGGTATTATACTTTTTCAGCGATTTTATGCGCTTTGTGCTTTACGACCTCATCGGTTACCGAAGATCTGTGGTTCAAATAAACCTGAGAGATTGCTTTCCTGATAAAACAGATGCCGAAATCAAGCGGCTGACCAAACTAAGTTATACCAACCTAACGGATGTCATTGTAGAAAGCATCAAGGCTTTTACCATGACTGATAAGCAATTGGTGAAACGATACAAACTACTTCAACTTGAAAACTTGGTTCCTTATGAACAAAATGGCCGTGATTTCATTCTGGCTACTTGTCACTATAGCAATTGGGAATGGGGAAGCCTTGCTCCCGCCTTACAGGTAAAGCACAAGCTCATAGCGCTTTACAAACCTCTAAGCAACAAATACATGGATCACATTCTCAGAAAAAGCAGGAGCAGAACAGGCACTGAATTGGCCTCCATATATGCCACAAGACAAGCCTTTGAGACCAAAAGAAACCAAGCCGTGGCTTATATGATGGCTGCAGATCAAAACCCCGGGAATCCAAAAAAAGCCATTTGGATTAATTTTTTAGGACGGCCTACTGCATTTTTAGACGGGGTAGAGCGGTATGCAAAACAATTTGACCTACCAATTGTATTTGCTGACATTCAGCGAGTAAAGAGGGGTTATTACACCATTAAACTCGACACCTTGGTAAGCGATCCACGAACATTACCTCACGGCGAAATTACCCGCAGGTATGTGGAGAGACTCGTCAAGGCCATTGAGCACCAACCCGAGAACTGGCTTTGGTCGCACAAGCGTTGGAAAATGCAATTACCCAAAGGGACAGAAGTTTATGGATGAGTCCAAAGAAAAATCAATAATACCCATGATTTTTTTCAATTTTCAATACACCAAAAGAAATCTTTTATATCTTTGCACTCGTTTTGGACTCGTAGCATAATTGGATAGTGCACCTGACTACGGATCAGGAGGTTGCAGGTTCGAGTCCTGCCGGGTTCACGGTAGCCACCCTTAACAGGGTGGCTTTCTTTTTTCATGAGGGTTTGGTTTTTATTGGTACGTAACTCGGTACGCAAATAGTAAAATAAAGAATCTTAGCCAACAGCAATACCTTGACCTTGAAAGAATCCACTACAAAATTACATACACCTCCGAAATTTCAACCCGGAAACGCTTCCCAGCGGATTGACGCTATTGGTCAAGGGTGCGACTATTGCTCTTTTACACAATCTCACAAGCTCATCCAACCGCATTCATATTGAACTCAAGTTATTATTATACTGAGTTATAAGTATAGCGGATACCTGATTACTGGCTATACGGCAGGCGGCTTACAAAGGGCAAGAACTATATTTGGTCTCAGTTATGTAACTCGGGAACCTGCATGGAGATGCAAAGGGAAATGCACAATGGAATCAATCCAGAGGCAAAAAACCGAAGTGGCATGCAGGGGCGGACTGACTCGTAGAAGTGATAATCCCGATCGCTATCAGGAGTATTGGAAATGGAGCAAAGGGGTTAGCTAATTTATTGCTGTTTTTTACCAACTTTTCGAAGGATGAGCTTATATTTACAGCGTGAATTAGAAGAGCCTTGTGATGGGAGACTATCAAGCATGGTTCTATGAGTTCCGATGAGTATTGGAATGGAGTGAAATTCCCCTTTCCTACTCGACTGCAAACCGTCATAGCCAATGCTGAAAAAGAGTAGGAAGTAAGAATTTTTAAAACTTTGAACAAAAGATTATTTTGAGCCACATTGATAAATACAGGGAAGATCACAGAAGGCTGTTTTTAATAAAAAATAGTGCCATACAATGAATTATATGATTACGATATATACTGTTTTCTTCCTTGCAACAACCTTAATTTCATTTTTCGTTGCGTTTCTTGCATGGCAAAGAAAATCGGTAAAAGGTGCAAAAGAACTCACTTTATTAATGGTTGGAACAGGGATTTGGACATTTTGGGTTATGTTTGAAACCGCTGCAACAACTATACAAGGAAAAGCCTTCTGGTCAGGTTTAGAATATATTGGATCCATCTCCTCACCTGTATTTTACCTAATCTTCGTCCTCCAGTTCACTGGTAAAAAAAATATTATTACTCCTAAAAATATCCTGTTACTATTTATTATTCCAGTAATCACTTTGTTATTGGCCATAACCAACGAAAAACACCACTTAATATGGACTGGGTTTTCACCAATATCTGAGAAAACAAATATCATGGAATATTACCATGGAATCGGATTCTGGATTGGTCATATAGCTTATAACTATTTTCTGTTGCTTTTGGCAACCATCTATCTCTTCAGTTTTATTTTCAATCAGGTAAGTATTTTCCGAATACAGGGATTATTAGTTTTAATTGCAGGTTTATGTCCCTGGATTGCAAGTGTTTTTTATCTTACCGGCAGTAATTTTATTTCTGGATTGAATATAACTCCGGCAAGCATAATTCTAAGTGGCTCCCTGTTTGCTTTGGCTATCTTTTATAGCCACATTCTAGATTTAGTGCCGGTAGCTCGCAAAATGCTTGTTGAAACCTTACCCTATGGAATATTGGTGCTTGATAATAAAAACAGGATACAGGATATAAATGGAGTTGGTTTGTCTTTTTTGGGAATTAGGAACAAAAACATAATCGGATTTCCTGCCGAATCTTCTGGTGTTTCTTATACAGATTTATTGAATGCCGCTCTTGATCGCGAATCAATTGACCAAATTACAATCAAAAGGGATGAAGGTTTTAAAGTATTCAGTATCAATAAATATGCAATAAAAAGCCCACAGGGAAGTCGTTTGGTGGTGATACACGATATTACTGAACGCAAACTGGCAGAGGAAGAAATCAAACTTAAAAATGAGGAACTTCAAAAACTCAATTCCGAAAAAGACAAATTCTTTTCTATTATCGCTCACGATTTAAAAAGTCCTTTCAATTCCATCCTTGGCTTTAGCGATCTCCTTATTGAGCAGGTTAGAATTAAAGATTATAACGGAATAGAAGAATATGCAGATATTGTTCAAACATCTTCTCTGAGAGCAATAGATTTGCTGGAAAATCTAATGGAATGGTCACTTTCTCAAACAGGTAGAATGGAATTCCATCCTGTGCATTTTGAAATGGTAGAACTTATAGATACAGTTACCGATTTATTATCCGATACTGCAAAGCAAAAATCTATTCTTATCACCAGTGACTTACTTCCAAATATAAATGTTTACGCTGATAAAAATATGGTGAGTACAGTTTTAAGAAATCTGATTACTAATGCCATTAAATTTACGAATCTCAATGGAAAAATAGTAATTTTATCAAAAGTAGAAAATAATGAGTTGTTGATTTCTGTGCGTGATAATGGTGTGGGAATGACAAAAGATAAAATTGAGAAAATATTTCGAATAGAAGAAAACTCTTCAACACCTGGAACCCAAAATGAAAAAGGTACTGGTTTAGGATTGATACTATGTAAGGAATTTGTCCAAAAACACGGAGGAAGAATTTTTGTAAAAAGTGAAATAGGTAAAGGTTCTATATTTAGTTTTACAATTCCATACAGGCCTAAATGAAAACTATTATTTAACCAATAGTGTCCAAAACGATTTTCTTGGCAGACAAAAGGAACCTAAAACCGCCTATTTTAACGCTATATTTGGTATATTTCAAAAAAGAGCCCCCTGCTTTACATTTTCGACTCTTGATACTGGATCGTCAAACGGTTTTTCGAGCCATTTTTGGAGGTCTATTTTTACGAAAAGATTAAGCCTAATAAAAGCAACTAAGTTGGATAATTACCAGCCGTACTTAGATATCTCTTTTAGGAATTTCAGGACAAGTATGGTAATTAATGCCGTCCATGACATTTGATTGGTGATTATTTCTATTACCTGCTTGTTGTCTTCATTCCAGACAGCAACTCTTCTGAGTCTTTTTGGATACTTCTTTTTAGAAGTATTCCCTGTTAATTTAATTACTTCATCTTTGAGTATATTTTCATGCCTGTTGTCCGGTAGCTCATTCTCCTTTATTGTCTGATATTGAATATTGTCTTTATGTCTAATCACGAAGAAGACTCCTTTGCTGTCCCAAACATTAAGTAATGAAAAATCATTATAAAATTGATCTGCAACAATCACACTACCTTTTAGTAATGGCACATCGTATTAGTAATGACACATCGTACGCGCCTTTATTATCAGCTGTTTTTCCATTAGTTATATTTACGTAAGCGGGTAAGTTTCCGTCATAATCAAGGAGTGTATGCATTTTAGCAACTCCTTTATGAGTTTTGTATTTAGCTGAGACAAACAAGTTTAAGCAAAGGCTAATGGTAGAAGAATCCAGAAGGAAGATCTTTGATTTGATTCTGAACTTTCGTTGCTTAAATCCCGCCTGCTGTGCTAAACGGGAAAGCAACTGACAATATTACTCTTAGAACAAAGTCCAATCTCTATTTTTGTTTTGATAGCTGACTATTGATTTAAAAGGTGCTCTTTGTATCCCCAGATGATTAAAATTACCAGTAGCCGAACATAATCCATTACTAATATCTCGTACTGATTGACTTTTGGCAAACTGACAAAACAACATTGACACTAAATGAGTTTAACTGTCATATCCCTTTTGATGTTTGTCATTTAATTTTTCTGAAGCAATCTTTTTGAAAGATCTACGATCCAATTTTGATGTGATTTGAGCAAAAAGGTTAAGTTTGTCATGAGAGAAAGTCATTTTTGTTACGCAACTCAAAGATACTTTGAGATACTTAAATTCTATCTCCCTTTTTATTCGTGCAGGACGCTATTGTTACAATTAAAAATTTCTTCATTTTATCATTTTTTAAAATTAGTTAAAATTGCCATGTTTTGTTGCTGTTCTTCAAACATATTGATAAAAGGTAAGTAGGCTAAACTTATCTGTCCTTATCGACTGAACAAAATGAATTACTTTTGCCGTGGCCTCCTTTCATGATTATCTTGAACAGTAATTGCAGTTGCGTTCATATATATTATGTTAAGGGGGTTTTTGTTATCCTATGTCTGGAAACAAAAACCTGTGATTTGCCTGAAATAAAATGGATTGAAAAACGTAAGCCCGAGCTTACCCATACCCTCGTCCACATTTGAGCGCAGCGGTAACGAGGATACCCTATTCAAATAGAAGACCTCCCCCCCTTCCCATTGTCATTTTTTCCTGTCACACTTTTTGCAAAGCCACCCCAAAAGTACCCATTGCTTTTCCTCAATCCTTCGGAAAAAGCAAAGCGCAAGCCAACACCACTTTCAAGCAAAAAGACCACTCCATTCCAGCCACCTCCAACCACTTCATTTGTGCCAAAAAAAATACACCTCCCTCCTTCAGGGAAGACATATACATCTCATTTTTCAGTCAAACCGACAAAATTACCATCGGATCTCTATTATCCATCATCATTTTATTCATGAACTAACATCCGGCTATATCAAACACCCAAAGAAAAACATCGCTATATTTGTGTCAACAAATAACCTTTTATACAATTTGTCTATGAATATTGGTATCCCAATTGAGCTGTCACAACAGGAATTGCGTGTTGCGGCTACTCCTAAAACGGTGCAACGTATGCAAAAGCAAGGCTTCACTGTTTTTATTGAAAAAGGAGCCGGAGAAAGAGCAAATTATGCCGATAAAGAGTTTGAAGACGCAGGTGCACAGCTGGTAGCAAATGCTAAAGAACTCTATAAGACTGCAGACATTGTGCTTAAAGTACTTGCTCCTACCGAATCGGAAATAGAGCTCATGAAGCCGGACACTATAACGCTGAGTTACTTGTGGCCAGCTCAAAATCCTGAACTCCTCAAATTACTGGCAGCTAAAAAGATCAATGCCATTGCCATGGATGCCATTCCGCGTATTTCGCGCGCTCAGAAAATGGATGTACTTTCCTCAATGGCTAATATTGCGGGTTATCGGTCTGTGATTGAAAGTGCCAATTATTTTGGACGCTTTCTTAATGGGCAGATTACTGCTGCCGGGAAAGTAGATCCTGCAAAGATATTGGTAATAGGTGCAGGAGTAGCCGGACTAGCTGCCATTGGAACAGCCAATAGTCTGGGTGCAATTGTAAGAGCTTTCGATACGCGAAAAGAAGTAGCCGAGCAAATCCAAAGTATGGGTGCCAAATTCCTCACGGTTGAAATAGAGGAGGATGGTTCCACAGATTCGGGCTATTCTAAAGTGATGAGTCAAGCCTTTATCGATGCGGAGATGGAGCTATTTAGTCAGCAAGCTAAAGAAGTAGATATTATCATCACCACTGCTCAAATCCCAGGGCGTGAGGCGCCAAAGTTGATACTTGATTATCATGTGGCGGCCATGAAACCTGGCTCTGTAATAGTTGATTTAGCAGCTTCTTCAGGAGGTAATTGTGTTTTTACGAAAAATGGGGAAGTATTTAAAACTGATAACGGCGTAACCATAGTGGGCAAATTGGATCAGCTCCCCAATCAAGCCAGTCAGTTGTATGGAAATAATCTTTGTCATTTACTCGATGACATGGGCAAGGATGACAACTTCAAAATAAACATGGATGATGATGTGGTGAGCCGGGCAATGGTTACCTATAATGGTAAGATCAATTGGCCGCCCAAACCACTTCCTGTGAGTCCGCAAGCAAAAAAAACGGAGGAGGCAAAGCCCATAAAGACTGGACCAACACCCGAACAAATTTCTAAAAAGAAGGCCACTTCTACTGTCATTAGTTTGGCAGTTATTGGAGCCTTACTCTTCCTTTTGGGCAAAATAGCTCCTGCTGATTTTATGGGGCACTTTACCGTATTTGTGCTGGCTGTTTTTGTAGGCTGGCAAGTCATCTGGAATGTTTCCCACGCGCTTCATACTCCTCTCATGGCGGTTACAAATGCTATTAGCGGTATCATCATTATTGGAGGTTTGTTACAAACCACCAGTAATCTCTCTGACCCCATGACCATCATTGCTTTTGTAGCTATTTTGGTGGCCAGCATCAATATTGTGGGTGGTTTCTTAGTTACACATCGTATGTTAAAAATGTTTAGAAAATAGAAGGAGATATGATAACAGCACAAATTCAAACGGCGGCATACCTCTTTGCCAGTATTCTATTTATACTAAGCTTAGGCGGATTATCGTCACAAGAATCAGCAAAGCGAGGCGTTTTATACGGAATTATAGGTATGGCTATCGCAATTCTATCCACCGTTTTAGGAGATAAAGCCGAAGGCCATGTATATATACTCATAGCTATTGCCATTGCTTCAGTAATCGGTATTATAGTGGCACGAAAGGTAGAAATGACATCCATGCCTCAATTGGTAGCCATCCTCCACAGCTTTGTGGGATTGGCAGCCGTACTGGTGGGATTTGGTTCTTACCTGGATCCTGAAACTCATCTTCTAGTTGGTTCAGAACATACCATACACCTGGTGGAAGTATTTATAGGCGTCTTTATTGGAGCCATCACTTTTACGGGTTCTATTGTAGCCTGGGGAAAGCTGGACGGGAAAATCATGAGTAAGCCTTTGGCTTATAAGGGAAGACATATTGTAAATATCACCTTGGTCATTATCACCATTATTTTAGGTGTTTTGTTTGCCATGGAGCCTGGCACCGATGGATTATTGTATCTCTATATCATGACTGCCATTGCTTCGTTTATTGGGGTGATGTTAGTAATGGCCATTGGTGGTGCAGATATGCCAGTGGTGGTGAGTATGCTCAATTCCTATTCGGGATGGGCAGCGGCAGCAGCTGGGTTTATGTTGGGTAACGACTTACTTATTGTAACTGGTGCATTGGTAGGTAGCTCCGGTGCCATTCTATCTATCATTATGTGCGAAGCCATGAACAGAAGCTTTCTCTCTGTTATTTTTGGCGGATTTGGTGATACTCCACAAGGCGAAGTCAAAGCCATTGAAGGAGAGGTAAAAGCAACAACACATGAAGAATTGGCCAGCTTATTGAAAGAAGCCAAATCGGTAGTTATTGTTCCTGGTTACGGAATGGCGGTGGCCAAAGCTCAATATCCGGTGAAAGAATTGGTAGACTTACTACAGAAGAATGGAACCAAAGTACAATTTGGAATTCATCCTGTTGCAGGTAGATTACCAGGACATATGAATGTATTATTAGCTGAGGCTAATGTGAGTTACGACATTGTAATGGAGATGGAAGAGGTGAATCATGATCTTCCGGAAACAGATGTGGTGATGGTGATTGGAGCCAATGATATTGTAAATCCAGGGGCTGAAGAAGACGAAACTAGCCCGATTTACGGCATGCCAGTCATCCAAGTATGGAATGCCAAAAATGTCATTGTAATGAAGCGTTCCATGGCTGTGGGTTATGCCGGCGTTCAGAATCCCTTATTCTATAAAGCTAACACCGATATGCTCTATGGAGATGCCAAGGATAGTGTGGATAAGATAAATATGGCGTTTAAGCAATAACGGCTAATTTCTATTTAAAATTTAAGGAGGAAAACCTGAGGTGATCACTTACCTCAGGTTTTTTTAGTTCTCGCTTCCTTAAAACTACCTCACCGCAAGCGGATTAGGCATCTGCATACTGATTTCATCTTAAATTCGCCTTCTGTCATCCGCGTCCAATTACTCTCACGCTAGCCAGCCAAAATCCCACTCCCCAACACCCGTACTCGTTTGAGTGCAACGGTAACGAGTACGCCCTATTCAACTGGTATTTTCATCAAACAGTAAGCCTCCCCACCTAGTGCGGATTTGTAATCCGTACTCCGTGCCCGATTCTCTCTTTTTCAATCAAGTTTGTAACCACGAACCTTTTTTGATTAACTTACAGTTTTGAAACACAGTAACGTTTACATGCTTGAGCAAAATCATATTGGAGTCTATCAGTTTGAAAAGTAATATTAATATGCCCTGCCATTTTCAAATTTTCAAATCAGCAAATTTTCACGCACATACCTACAACAACCCCCAATTGCCATCCACCTAATATTACGCTCCTTTCAGCCCATTTTCAAACTCATAATTCCTCCTCACATTCGCAATTCACTTTTCTATTAAACACAACTTGGGTGTTCTTAAAGTGATCTTAATTTCCAAAAATCTATAAGAAGTTAAAATGCTAAAGAACAAAATCAAAAACACCAATCCTAAGCTCACAACCGATAGAATTTTAGGAAAATCCAACAATAGATTGTTGGACTAATTAGACTAGGTACCAAAAATTTATTTGTATATCTTAGTGCCTTAATTTTTTTTGTGAAAAAACCATTTTTAAACATAGGGATTCTTCTTTTATTGGTAATAATCTTACCTCCCATTTTTTTTACTACCTACGAAATAGGGAATATGTATCGCAATGAACAAATAATCGACTCTATTTATGTAAGACAATTGGAATCGGTAATTTTTTCTATTAATCAGTATTCCGATGATGTTGTTAGTTCATGGGCAAATAAACTGGAGCAGGATATTCAAAATAGAAAAAAGAAAACCGAAGAAATTGCCAGTTCATTTATCCAATGGAATAAATCTGTGGAGATGCTATTTTTCATAGATTCTTTAGAAATAAATGAAGTCTATTTTAAAAATTCCGTTAACACCACAGATACAAATTCAGCTTCTATTCAGCAGACGATAAATGGAGATTCGAATCAGATTGCTCGCTTAAGGCAGTATATGAATAATGGATATAGAAAAATACAACCTATCGACATTGATTTGCCCAATTCCAGTCTGTTCATTTTTGCCTTTAAGGATGCGGATAATAACACAAAAGTTTGCGGAATAATTGTGAAAACACTTGGGTTTATAAAGGAAAATCTTGGGCCTAAAATACAATCTGTTGCCAGAGATGAGTTTTATTTTTCTGTTTTTGATGCGGAAACAGGTGATGAAGTTTATTCCAATGAAGTGTATGAAACTGCTAATAAAAACATCCAGCACAAGAAGAAATTATGGATAATGCCCGACCACCAGCTGGGCATACAGTTGAAAGGAGAGACCATTGAAGATTTGGTTCAAAGAAGAACACGTTTCAATATTTTGATCATTTTATTGATAGATTTTGTTCTCGTAATAGCAGCGATTTTCATTTACAGAAGTTTAAGACAGGAAATGAAACTGGCTCAGTTAAAATCTGAATTCATTTCAAATGTATCTCATGAAATTCGTACTCCCCTGGCTATTATTAATATGTATTCAGAAACCCTTTCGATGAATAGAATTAAAGATGAAAATAAAAAGAAAGAGTATTACAACATTATTAATACTGAAGCCAGCAGGCTCTCGGGCATGGTAAATAAAATACTCAATTTTTCAAAAACAGAAAGTGGTAATCGAACATATAAATTCATCGAAACTGATGTTAATGTAATAGTTGCACAAATTCTGGGAAACTATGAGCATCACTTTAAAAGAAATGGATTTACATATAATTTCTCTCCAAAAAAGAAACTTCCAAAAGTCATGACCGATGAAGAAGCTGTTACCGATGCTATTATAAACCTCTTCGATAATGCAATAAAATACAGTAAGGATAAAAAGCAAATTGATATTAGCACAGGATCAGATAATACAGGTGTTTTTGTCGAGATCAAGGATTTTGGCCTGGGCATTGATGAAAAATATCAAAAAATGGTTTTCGATAAATTTTACAGAGTTACTGATGGAAACCTTGCTCATAAAGCGAAAGGTTCAGGAATAGGATTGAGCATAGTTTCTCATATAATGGATGCACATAAGGGTTCTGTTAAATTAATAAGTAAAGTAGATGAGGGAAGTACGTTTATTTTAAAATTCCCTTTGATTAAAACATAAATTATGTATCGCATATTAATAGTTGAAGATGAGCAGGCAATGCTAATGGGATTAAAAGATAATCTTGAGTTTGAAGGTTATGCTGTTGACATTGCAGATGATGGTGCAAAAGGATTCGAAATGATATCGAAAAACGAGCATGATTTAGTATTGCTGGATGTTATGTTACCAAATATGTCGGGTTTTGATATTTGCAAAAATGCCCGTAAAAATGGTATTCTAACCCCTATTATATTGTTGACTGCGAAAGGCGAGGAAATAGATAAGGTACTAGGCCTTGAATTTGGCGCAGATGATTATATTACAAAACCTTTTAGTTTAAGAGAACTCCTTGCAAGAGTTAAAGCACTCTTGCGGAGAACGGATTTGAGGAAGAATGCCAAGGAGGATAAGATTATTATTATAGGTAATATGGAGATTAATTTTCCAAACTATGAGGCCTGGATAGAAAAACAAGTTATTAAAATGTCGCATAAGGAGTTTGAATTCTTACATTACCTTTGGGATCAACAGAACAAAGTTGTAAGCAGAGATGAATTACTCGATAATGTTTGGGGTACCGATTATGTACCATCTTCCAGAACAGTTGACAATTTCATTCTTAAATTAAGACAAAAAATTGAAAAGGATCCAAATAGTCCAAGAATCATTATTACTGTTCACGGGGTTGGCTACAAACTGATTAACGGATAATTACACTCGACATCCATTAGTTTTCACACCTATTAATTTTTCAATACGAACATCAAATGATTATTTGATGACAATTCATGATATCTTCTGATTTAGAATTGACATTTAGGCTGTTGTGTTGGTATAGTTTTGCTTCATAATTATTAAGTAAAAATTATATAAACATAAAACTTAGAACGATGAAAACTAGAATTTTTTTATTAGCAATGGCAATCTTGGGGTCAGGCCTATTATTTTCACAAACCAACAGTGATGATATCTCAGAAAAATGTGAAAAAAAAGTATTGAAAAAGATTGAAAGAAAAATGAAATCAATTCAAATGAACAGCTACTTGGAGGAAGGTGAAAAAACTCATTTCATTGTTAGATGTATTGTGAATGAAGATAAGATTGCTGAAGTAACCATTCTTAGTGGTAAAAATGAAGATTTGAAAAAAGCCGTAATCGATGTTTTTGAAAAACATCCTGTTAAGTGTGATGATATGACCTCAGGTACTTCTTTTACTTTTGTCATGAACTTTTTACTAATGCCAGCTTAAATAACAGGATGTAATTTTTTTTCGGCGATTTAAATATTATAAAGCGTTCTTCGATTTTCACTACATTTGGCTGTCGAAGACGCTTTCGTTTTATACAATTAATTGAAAATAATGTCAATCACCAATCACATAAAAGATTTAAAAAATTTACTAAGCATATTTTTTTTATGCTGTTTTATATTTGCGTCAAATTCAGTAAGATCCGAGAACCTAAAACAAGTTGTTAATCTTGAAGGAACATGGAAATTTACGGTAGGTGATGACATCAAATGGGCTGGTCACACATACGATGATGCCGATTGGGATGATGTATATGTTCCAAAATCATGGGAAAATAATGGCTTTGACGAATACAATGGTTATGCTTGGTACAGAAAGATATTCCACCTGGAAGAATCATTTGATGGAAAAACTCTATTTCTTGTTCTTGGAAGAATAGATGATGTTGATGAAGTTTATTTTAACGGTCATCTTATAGGTGCCACGGGAATTTTTCCTCCCCTTGTCATGACTGCTTTTGATGTAAACAGAAAGTATTTTATACCTGATGAGATATTTAATTATAATGGGAAAAATGTAGTAGCTGTTAGAGTTTATGATGAATATGGTGAGGGTGGAATTCTCAGTGGCCCAGTAGGAATTTTTTATGATGAAGACAATAATTTGCTTTCTTATGATTTGAGGGGATATTGGGATTTTCAACCCAGTGTAAAAACCCGGGATAATTCTTCCAGAGTATTTGGTTTGGACGAAGGTAAAATGTATGTACCTGCATTTTGGGAAAGTTATGGCTATCCTTTGCTTGATGCAAGTGCTACTTATTCTAAAAGTTTCAGAATCCCACATGATTTTAATTCAAATGATATGATGATTGTTTTGGGTTATGTAGATGATGTGGAAATAGTCTATGTCAATGATCAAATCATAGGTAAAACCGATAACTTACTTAATTTGGAAAACAAAAACCTCCCCAAAGACCTTCTGTTAAGTGCTTATCATATACCATCTGACCTTTTCGTTAAAGGTGGTTCAAACACTATACGAGTAAAAGTTTTTGATATCGGTGGACTGGGAGGAATTTATGAAGGTCCGGTAGGCTTAATAACAAAAAGTAATTTTGAGCGACTAAGGGAAAGAAAAGCTGATAAACCATATAGTATTTGGAATGAAATTATCAACACTTTTTTTGAATAAGATAAAATGAAATCATTTAAGCGACAGATAACTTTATTTTTCCTCTTTGCATTTGCATTGGCATTAATTCCAAAAAATATTAATGCTCAGCAATTAAAAGAACTTAAAGACCTGAGTGGCAAATGGAAGTTTTCCATTGGAGATGATATGGAATGGGCGAAACCAAATTATGATGATAGTAACTGGGAAAGAATATATGTACCTGCAACATGGGAAGAACAAGGTTTTCATGGTTATAATGGTTATGCCTGGTATCGGATAAAAGTAAGACTAACTAATACCCCTGATAATTCTGCTTTATATCTTAAACTTGGGTATATTGATGATGTGGATGAGGTATATGTTAATGGCCGCAGAATAGGTCAAACCGGGCAATTTCCACCAAATTACACAACAGCATATAATGCAAACAGAAGTTATTTAATTCCTGTGGATATTATTAATGAATCTAAAGAAATTACAATTGCAGTAAGAGTCTTCGACGAAGGTGGAGAAGGGGGAATTGTCAATGGTGACATATCCATTCAAGTTGATTTGTCATCAGTTATTACAGACTTAAACCTAAGTGGAGTTTGGAAATTTAAGACAGGACATTGCTCTGGCAACCCAACCGATATAGAATACCAAAGCTGGGATGATATTGTTGTTCCAGGATCATGGGAAAATCAGGGGTACAAAAACTATGATGGAATAGCATACTATGCCAAAGAGTTTATATTAAACGGGCAGTTTGCCAATAAGCATATGATATTACTTTTAGGACGCATTGATGATCTCGACATGGTTTATTTAAATGGTACTTTAATCGGTAAATCTGGTGAATTTAGCGAAGAATCAGTCCGTACACATCCTGATACTTACAAACAGTTAAGGTCTTATCATATTCCATCAGATTTACTAAATGAAAATGGTAAAAATGTTATAATCATAAAAGTATATGACCATTCTGGCAATGGTGGAATTTATGAAGGATCCATCGGATTAATCAGTCAGGAAAATTACATACGATATTGGCGCAAACGAAGGAGCAGATAATCCTATACTAGCCATTGAACACTCATCATCTTTTCTATAGCCTTCGAAGATAGACATTGAAAAAGAGTCCTGTTAAGTATTAATATCAACACCATTGCAAGAAACATTTGCATAATAATATGACGCTTAAGAAATTATATTATGAGAATAACTGATGGTTATTTTGATTCTTAATTAGTGCCCGCAAGAAAACCATGATGTTTTCCCGGTGAGTTAGTAAAACGCAATCTGAATAAGCTGGATATTTTTCGTGTAATTGATCAATTTTACTTTTGGGGTATTTCTCAGCCTTATTTTCCACTTTTAAATGGC
>JBFHGX010000064.1:0-20399 GCA_041582875.1 Bacteroidales bacterium
GATTTCATCATACCAATGGCCTCCGGGATGGAAATGAGTTTCTTTTGATATATTTCCTGATAATTTTTCATTGTACAACTGTTTTTAAATGCTTTTTTTGAAACATCATTACCAACAATCCAAACAAGGTTGAGAAAAGAATGGCAGTGGAAGAGGCAATGGCTGGATTACGTATTTCTCCTTGAAGGTATTTGGTGAAAAAACCAAAATTAAGCTGGTATTGATCTACCAAAACAGGCAGTAAATAATACATGCTAAAATAGACGACCAAAGCCGTAATTGAAGCAGTTAGCGGAGCTGCCAGTCGCGAGTTTTTGGAAAATATCCCGAAAAGGATTGGAATAAAAGCGACTGAAAAATACGCGTAAACGCCATTTTGAGCCAAAATAGCCACACTTAATTTTGGATACAATATCTGATCGTAGGTTATAAAAAAGGAAACGATGGCCAATGTAACAATCACCCCGCGGTTAATATAAATATAGGCATTGGGATTGATTATGTGCTTTCCGAACAGGGGCTTGATGATATCGCTGGTTAGGGTGGTTGAAACTGACTGAATAAGACCTTCAAGTGTAGACATACCTGCAGAAATTAAACCCAAAACAACAATTAACCCCACAACAACCGAAAAAACACCACTGGAAAATACCTGCAAAACATAGGCGGGAATAATCCCATCCGTTTTCAGCGGAGTGCCACCTGCTGATAAATCAGGAAAAGTTAGGCGGGCGTAAAGCCCCACAACAATTACAGAATAAAATAAAACCTGAACAATAACCGCTGTATATAAAAACTTGTTGACGTCCTTCTCATTTTTTAATAGCAACGACTTGGTGATGATATGTGGCTGACAAACCACCGCTATACCGACAATAATTTGAGCGACTATTATTTCATAATAGTCACGGAAAAGTAGACTTACAGGGTTGGTGGTCTTGGCCAGATGAGGATCAATATGACTTAATTTCGAAAGAAAAGCATCGATGCCTCCCTTAAAATGTTCATAACCGGAACCCAACAGGATAACTGCAACAAAAATCATAATCACTGCCTGAATGGTATTGGTGTACACCATGGAATTGGCTCCACCAAACATCATGTATCCAAATACAAAAGTAATGAGTCCGATTAGGACATAAAGCTCTTCAATATTCAATGATTTGGACAACACCTTTGTGATCGCCACTAAAATCAACACGATAAAGGTCACCAACAACAACGAAAGAAATGCCATGAATAACGCGTAGCCTTTACTTTTATAACGGACACCTATCCACTGAGCGATGGTGAGCGCATTCACTGATTGACCATATTTCCGGAAGGCTTTCGACAAGATGACTAAAGAGGCAATGGATGCAAGTGGAAAGAAAATCCCAAACGAAAGCACGCCCGAAAGGCCATAAACGGCGATAAGTCCGGGGTTAATAACAAAAGTTGCTGCACTGGTAATGGAAGCCGCCAACGAAAGTCCGATAGCAATCGGAGAGAAAGCCACGCTCCCAACAGCATAATCTGAAATATTCTTAATGGACAAAGCGCCCTTGATAACAAAATACAGCACCATGACGGCATAAATGCCAATCAAAATCCAGGTGCCGCCAACTTGCAATGATGTAGCCATGTTAATTGAATAAAGAGATAATTAGAAGGACTTTCTGGTTTTTATTTGATTTTTAAAAATACAAAATATCCACAAGATGTCAAAAAAAGACTGCTAATAATTGATTGGCTGCACATTTCATTCACAGCCAATCAATTATTAGTCATTTGTTATATGGTCATGCCGCCATCAGCACTAATTACGGTACCATTTACATAGGAAGAATCGTCGGAAGCAAGGAACAAATAGATTGCTGCAATTTCTTCAGGTTTACCCAAACGCTGCAAGGGCACCTTGGCTTGCATGGCTTCTAATACGTTTTCAGGCATTTTCATAACCATCTCGGTAGCAATAAATCCAGGTGCTACTGCATTTACATTGATACCTTTACGACCCAATTCACGTGCCCAGGTTTTGGTCATTCCAATCAATCCGGCTTTGGTGGCTACGTAATTGGTTTGTCCGAAATTACCGTACAGTGCGACAACTGATGAAGTGTTGATAATGCGACCAAATTTGTTGGCAACCATATGAGGGGCCACACATTTGGTACAGTTAAACACACCGGTGAGGTTCACATCAATCACCTGATCCCATTGATCCCGGGTCATTTTCATTAAGGTTGAATCACGCGTGATTCCGGCATTGTTCACTAGGATATCGATGCGACCAAATTGAGTAATCACATTGGTCACTGCCTGCTCAACTTGCTGCATATCAGCTGTATTAACTTTTGCAAAAACAGCTTCTCCCCCATTTTCAACAATCTGTTGTACCGTTTCAGCTCCTTTTTCTTCGTTCAGGTCCCAAATAACAACTTTTGCTCCTTGCTGTGCCATAAGTTGAGCTCCAGCTTTTCCGAGTCCATCGGCACCACCTGTAATGATGGCAATTTTATTTTCCAGTTTTTTCATGATAATAGATTATATTTTTTCGACAATGATGGCAGTTCCCTGACCTCCTCCAATACATAAAGTGGCCAGTCCTTTTTTGGCATCTGTCTTTTTCATTTCATACAATAAGGTCGTTAAGATACGAGCTCCTGAAGCACCAATAGGATGTCCCAACGCAATGGCACCACCATTAACATTGATTTTATTGACATCACATTTCAAATCTCGTGCAACGGCAACCGACTGAGCTGCAAAAGCTTCGTTAGCTTCGATAAGGTCGATTTCAGCAATGTCCATATCTATTTTGTTGAGAGCTTTCTGCGTAGCCGGAACCGGACCATATCCCATAATATCAGGATCAAGTGCCGCGCTGGCGTAGGATATGATTTTTGCCATGGGCTGAAGTCCGAGTGCTTTGGCTTTATCGGCAGACATCACAATTAACATGGCTGCTCCATCATTGATTCCTGAAGAAGTAGCTGCAGTTACTGTTCCATCCTTTTTAAACGCAGGACGCAGTTTTTGAATTTTCTCGAGCATTACCCCTGCTTTTGGGAATTCATCAGTGTCGAAAATAATCGGATCGCCTTTGCGCTGAGGAATAGATACGGGAACGATCTCATCCTTGAACCTGCCGTTTTTAATGGCTTTTTCAGTTTTATTTTGACTTTTTACGGCAAATTCATCTTGCTCTTCGCGAGAAATATTCCAGCGTTCGGCAATGTTCTCTGCAGTAATTCCCATATGGGTCTGACTAAAGGCATCGGTTAGTCCATCCTGAATCATGCTGTCGACGATCTGACCGTTTCCCATTTTTAGTCCGAAACGTGCTTTTGGAAGAAGGTAAGGTGCATTCGACATGCTTTCAGTTCCACCGGCCAACACCACATCGGCATCACCCAGCATGATCATTTGTGCTGCCAAACTTACGGCCTTCAACCCTGAACCACATAATTTATTGATAGTCATGGCGGGCACCGTAACAGGAAGACCTGCATTAATGCCGATCTGGCGCGCCACGTTTTGTCCCAAACCTGCAGAAAGTATGTTTCCAACAATAACTTCATCAATCACTTCAGGACTAATTCCCGCTCTGTTAATGGCTTCTTTGGCAGCGACCACACCAATTTCCACAGCCGACAAGCCCGATAATCCACCACCAAAAGTCCCGATGGCCGTGCGTGCTGCTGATACTATTACTACGTCTTTCATTTTCTGTGTTTTTATTAGCACAGCAAATTAACGCAATGGTTTGCGGGAAAATCACTCATAAAATAAATTTATAGGTATCGACTTTTAGTATCATCACATAATAAAACAATTTTATCAATTGTATATCAGACCACTTACAACTACGCAGTAGATATCGACTTATTCTTTTCTATAAAACACATGGCCATAAAAAAAGATCGACTTAAAAAAGCCGATCTTCTTCCAATCATTAAGTTCGTTTATTGTACTAATCGTTATTAGGCACATAATGATAATGAGGTCCAAAACGCTCAAAAGCTGCTTTATCAAGAGTTTCCTGATGATCAGGATGGGCAATACTGATTAGCAACTTAGCTCTTTCCTGAAGCGTTTTTCCATAAAGATTAACAGCACCATATTCAGTAACCATCCAATGCATATTCGAACGTGTAGTCACCACACCTGCACCCAAATTGAGTACCGGAGCAATTTTACTCACACCTTTTGCAGTAACTGAAGGCATCGCAATAATGGGTTTTCCTCCCGGACTCATCGAGGCTCCGCGGATAAAGTCGATTTGACCTCCAACACCGGAATAAAACTTAGTACCAATAGAATCAGAACAAACCTGACCCGTAATATCGATCTGTATAGCTGAATTGATGGCTGTAACCTTGGGGTTAAGCCCGATCATGTTGATGTCGTTGGTATAACTTACATCTTTCATCACAACTCCAGGATTATCATCAACAAAATCATACAGTTTTTTACTTCCCATCAAGAATGTGGAAGTCATTTTTCCTCTATCAATGCCCTTTAGCGATCCGTTCACCACACCACTCTCTACCAATGGAAGAATTCCATCCGCAAACATTTCGGTATGAACCCCCAAATTTTTATGATTTCCCAATTGCGCCAATACTGCATTGGGAATAGCTCCAATACCCATTTGTAAGGTAGCACCATCTTCAATCAAAGAGGCTACATTTTTACCAATGGCAATCTCAATATCACTTGGAGGAGCAAAAATGGCTTCAATCAGTGGTGTATCGTCTTCACAAAAGATATCAATGCAATTGGCATGAATCATGGCATCGCCAAAAGCACGTGGCATATTGGGATTGATAACCGCAATAACAGTTTCAGCGGTTTGTACTGCCGCCAGTGTAGCATCAACAGAAGTTCCTAGCGACACATAACCGTGACGGTCGATAGGTGAAACCTGAATCATAACTACATCAACTTTAGTATAACCGTCGCGTATCAAGCGTTGGGTCTCTTGCAAAAAAACCGGAATATAATCGGCATATCCTGCTTGGGTATCTTTGCGTACATTGTGACCTACAAAAAACGATTCCAGTTGAAATATCCCCTCAAACTCCTTGTCGGAATATGGAGCCGGGCCTTCAGTATGAAGGTGTTGTATTTTAACGTTTTTAAATTCCTTTCTACGTCCGCGCTCGACCATGGCAGCCACCAATTTTTGAGGCGTACAGGCCACACTGTGCAAATGAATGCGGTCACCGGACTTGATTACTTTTACAGCTTCTTCAGCTGAAACAATGTTGAAATTCTTAAGCATAGTATGTTATTTCTTATGTTTCGAAAAACCAGCGCGAAATTAAAAATATTTATCCCTTTACAGATTGGTTACCACAATAACTCACCCTAAAACACTTAATTTGTAATGTTTCTACTCATATAGATAGTGACATATGAGTTACAAAAAGTGACATAAAGACAACCATATAAATTGATTATTTTTTGGTGTTCTGCAACTGCTTGGCCATGGCCGCACCAATCAAACTTTCTAAGGGAGTACCTCCTTTAGGATCACCAATAATCATGGTTTCAGGAAAACGGATTTTGGTAATTCCGTAAAAGGAATAGACTTGGCTAGTTTACTGATTTAGAGCTCGATTAATTAGACCTACATTCCCTTTTCCTTCCGTTTAAAAATAAATCTTAAACCTTGATCCCGCTGCATTAAAAAATTGACGATTTTCGACCAACTTTTAACATTTACATTAAAAGGCTTCGATTTAGATAGATACGAATCAACAATAACGACATAAACTACCAGGAACTAAACGTAAAATCATGAAAACTGAAACTTTAATCATTTTGTTGCTGCAAAGCTTTTTAATGACAATGAATGCTCAGGAACTGGAAACGGTTTGGGAAACAGACCCATTATTAAAAACACCTGAATCAGTATTTTACGACAGTGTTCGAAATCAAATCTATGTGTCGAACATCAATGGAAAACCTACCGAAAAAGACGGTAACGGCTTCATCTCTTTACTCAATACCGATGGAACCATCAAAGTTCTACAATGGATTACGGGAATGGATGCGCCCAAGGGCATGGCCATGGAAGGCGATTTACTTTACGTTACAGATATCGACAGAATACATGTGATGGATGTAAATACGGCCGAAATCATTAATACCATTGATGTGCCTAAGGCTACTTTTTTAAATGACATGGTTTTGATATCCCCTTCCTTTTTTATAGTTACCGACATGCTAAACAATCAACTACTGCAATTTGACGGAACTAATGCAACGGTGATGCTGGATGGTGGATTGTTGACTGTCCCCAATGGTTTAACTGTAAAAAATGGAAACCTTTATGTTGGGACAGAAGAAAACTTATTGCTTTTCATTCCTGAGCAGAACGAGTTGGAGATATTTATCCAAAATACCGGACCTATCGACGGACTCATTCCTCTGTCTTCAGACAATTTTGTAATCTCTGATTGGTCGGGAAAGATAACCCAAGTGAGCAAAAACAGCATGGAAATTCTTCAAAATACCACGGATGAAAAAATTCAGGCAGCTGACCTGGGTTATATTCCTTCGAAAAAATGGGTGTTAATTCCTACATTTTTTGACAATCGGGTGATTGCAAAAAAATTGCCTTAAGACTGGTATGTTTGCACCTTCGCAAATTAAACCTATCAAGATTGCCATTCTAATTACAATATGGCCACCAAAAACTGACAGACAAAACCTATTGTAAACAACAATGCGCCTATGATGAGTGCGTTGGTACGGGTATGATTGCTATGAATGAGCCTTTCAGTCAGTGGTTTGGCTAATTTCATCTCAAGCCATCGTTCAATCCTTTTAAACCGGATGACGAATATCACATAAACAACACTTACACCCCCAAGCACAGCCAGGTACTGATAAAACTCCCCTTCTTCTAATCCTTGACTTGCGCCTTTCAGTCCTTTTAAAAACCCCACGAGACCAAGTCCAATACCAAAACCAGCTATGATGATCATCAGCAAGATCATTGGAATAATTGATATGAATTTTTGCAGTCCTTTTTCAAATCGCTTTAGTGTGCTCACACCCAAAAGCTCTGGGGCAGCGAACCAAAAAGATATAAACTGGAGTATCATCCCCAAAGCATTAAGCCATTTCATACTGGACTATTTGTAATTACTTCTTTTAAGCCATCGTTTTATTTAAATTACCAAGCACTGCACACCTTAATGCGTCTTTTATTCGCCACTAAAGCTCTAAAGCACTAAGGATACACAAAGGTAATACGTTGACAATTTACTATTTACGCACCTTAGAGCCTTGGCGTTTTCGTTGCAATAGCCGCTGGCACAATTACAAGAGTGGAATCAAGCACACTATGACAGAAAACAGTACCGATTCTCTACAAAAATAACAAAATGGTGACATATGCAATTTCCGAGTCAGCATGGCTATAAATGTCCATGCAACCTATGGCAGTTTTTGAATCAAATGCACTAACTTTGTCCACCTTACTTTGAAAATCCGATTATGGAGACCTTTTCCACCGTTTGTCCACGCAACTGCTACAGTACCTGTAGTTTTATGGTCAACGTAAAAGATGGCAAAGTAGTGGGCATAGAACCTCACCCGAAAAATTTGGCCACCCCTGAAGGTCCTTGTATCAAAGGATTGGCCTATGTGGAACGCGCCAATTCTCCTGATCGAATTCTGCATCCGCTAAGGCGCGATGAGCAGGGTAATTTCCACCGCATTTCCTGGGACGAAGCATTGACCCTATTGGTTAAACAACTCACGCGCATCAAACAAGCATACGGATCGCACGCTATACTGTATTATGCGGCCAGCGGCATGTCGGGATTGCTTAATGGAATAAGTACTTCTTTCTGGAAATTGTTTGGCGGAGCAACCACAACCTACGGAAACCTTTGTTGGCCGGCCGGACTCGAAGCTACAAGATTGACCTTAGGAGAAAACAAACACAACGCCCCCTGGGACCTTGAAAATGCAAAACTCATCATGTTGTGGGGTAAAAATCCGGCGGAATCAAATATACAGGAGATGATGTTCATCGACAAAGCGCTCGAAAAAGGCGGTCAGCTGGTGGTGATTGATCCCAGAAGAACTCCTTCGTCGGAACGTGCTTCGTTTTTAGCTCAAATTAAACCCGGAACGGATGGTGCACTTGCTTTGGGAATAGCCCACGAACTTATTGCGAACCACTGGGTTGACCAACCTTTTATTGATCACCACGTATGGGGTTACGATGCGTTTTGTCAACAAGTGAAAGACTATTCTCCTGAAAAAGCAGCTCTCATTTGTGGACTACCACCAATAGCAATCACCAAACTGGCCGAACTCATGGGCAAAACCCCGGCCATGACCCTGATTCCGGGGTTTGGTATGCAACGATTCAGTAACGGAGGACAAACCATTCGCTGTTTATTGGCTCTTTCGGTGATTACCGGAAATATTGGAAAACCGGGTGCTTGCTGGCACTATGCCAACCTACAAAGTTATGTGTTTGATCAGGTTAAAGAGCCTCAGTCGTATTACCCCGGGAATGAAGATCCGAGCTTCAGACGTAAGGTTTCCATGGCTCGCCTGGGCGAAGATATGTTGGCATTAAACAGTCCTGAAATAAAATTGATCTGGGTGGAACGCGGAAATCCGCTTACCCAAAACCCGGATATTCATGCAACCCGTAAAGCATTCAGACAGGCTGATTTCAGGGTTGTTGTAGAGCAATTCATGACGGATACCGCCCTTGAAGCCGACCTGATTCTGCCGGCTAAAAACATGTTTGAGCAAAGCGATTTAATCGGGTCGTATTGGAATCCATACATTCAACTCAAACAAAAAGTAGTGGAGCCTGCCGGTGAAGTAAAACCCGAAACAGAGATCTATTATCTTTTGGCGCAACGACTGGGGTTTTCCGAAAAAGAAATCACAGAACATCTTATTGCACCCGATGATAAAGCCATCGAAGATTTTCTGCGCAAGCAACTTGCCCGTTTTCCTGAACTGAGTTGGGAGCAACTAAAGCAAGGTCCTCAACTGGCCAATAACCATGAAGAGATTGCCTTCGCCGACTTAAAATTCCCAACGTCATCTGGCAAAATTGAACTTCTCAGTATGGAAGCACAACGACTTTGGCAGGTGAATCCGTTACCAAGTTACGAACCGCTATCCCAAAGCATGGCGTTTCCGTTACAGTTGATGTCGCCCAATTCAAAAAACCGCATTCATTCTCAATTTGGCAATCTTCAAATCATCCGACAATTTGAACCGGAAGCCTTACTTTCAATACATCCAAATGATGCTTTTACACGAGGAATCAAGCATCTGGAAAAAGCTTGCATTTACAACGACAAGGGAAAAACTGAAGTGAAAATTCAGTACGACAGAGGAATACGTCGTGGATGCGTGGTACTAACCAATGGCCATTGGGCTTCTGAGGGCGCAACACCCAATATACTATCTAAAGGCAATGAAACCGACATGGGGCATGGCACGGCTTTTCACGATACCTGGGTAGAAATTTCAAAGATCACAACGCCATGAAACAAGCCTTTCTCTTTGACATCAACAAATGCGTGGGCTGTATGGCCTGCGTTACCGGATGTATCATCGAAAATGGCACTTCATTAAACATGAACTGGCGTGAAGTCCATCGTGCAAACCCATGGAAACACCCTGATTTACCCATATTCTATTTTTCGTTGGCTTGCAACCAGTGCGAAGAAGCTCCTTGCATGAAAAACTGCCCTGCGCTGGCCTACTCCCGCGACGAAGCTACCGGAGCCATTGTGCACCATGCCGAAAAATGTATTGGTTGCACTTATTGTACCTGGGCGTGTCCGTACGATGCCCCCAAGTTCAATCCCATGACTAAGGTCATCGAAAAATGCAACTTTTGTGTCGATCGGCTGCATCAGGCAAAGCAACCCGCTTGCGTGGTAGCTTGTCCGGTAAACGCCCTGAGCTTTGGCGAAATGGAATCGGGACAAGAAAATCCAGTTCCTGGTTTTGTAAATCGAGGGATTAAACCCTCAATTCAATTGATTCCCTTGCGGGAATCGCATACAAAACCGGTAATCTGGACTTATCAAAAAGAATCTGACAAGGAGAGTATCCCTGACCCAACGCTTCCATTAGAAGCTAAAATTAGCATAACAAAAGAATGGGCTTTGATTCCCTTCACGTTAACGATGGCCCTGTTGGTGGGATGGTTGGGTGCTTCCTATTCAAATGACATTCCCTTTTCACCGCCAATTTTCCTGGGATTAGGCGGTCTGGCCATGGGGTTAAGTGCCCTACATCTTGGAAAGAAATTAAGGGCCTGGCGATCGGTACTCAACATAAAAAACTCCTGGCTGAGTCGGGAAATCGTTGGAGTTTCTACTTTTCTGGCAACAGGAGCACTATACGCATTTTCGAATCATTGGATTATTGGAATACTGGCCATGGTAGCCGGAGTTTTTATGTTAATCTCCATCGACAAAGTATATTCCGTTACTGAACGAAAAAACCAGGCAAAGCTTCACAGTTCAATGGTGTGGATTACAGGTTTATTGTTTTGGAGTATCTTGAGCGGAAATAGTTTCTTTATTGGTTTAGTTATCGTTTTAAAAACAACACTTTACCTATACCGAAAGGTACGTTTTTACCAACATAAAATTCCGGTTCACGGCCTTGTTTCAGGGTTGAGACTTTCTTTATTATGGTTTCCTGTCCTCATTGGAATATTCCTTGTTCCTATCGAAAACTATTGGTTTTTTGCTGCATTTGTAATGACAGGAGAATTAATCGATCGCAGTGAGTTCTATAACGAAATAGAGGTGATTAGCCCTAAAAAAGAGCTAGCAAAAATCGGGTGATGGATCTATTGAAGTACCGAAACAAAATACGGGGTTGATCCTTTACAAAATATAAAACAAACAGCCAGAAACCAATTAAATCTCACTTTTTCATGAAATGAAAAATGAATACAGTTCATAAATAGCTTTCATTACTGATTCTCCACGATCAATTTACCTGTAAACAAGCGGTTATCTACTAAAACCTTAACGAAATACAAACCATTCGGCAAGTGACTTATATCTAACTCATCTGAAACCCCAAAGTATTCAGCAACCACCTGGCCGTAGGTATTCAATAACCTGATATTATCAATAATGTCTTGATTTTTAAATTGAACGAACACGCTATTTTTTGCTGGATTGGGGTAAACTAAAATTGAGGTCGCCGATTGATTTTCAATCATATCACTCGAGCAAGCCACTTTCACTTCTTCTGATGAATTACAACCTGAAGCATTAGAATGGATAATAATTTCATCGGTTGAACCAAACAGAACATCACAGACGTTTTCAATATTGCAATTCGACAGTTGGACATTGTTGGTGATTTTTAATGTGTCGATAGACGTCGAAATAATATGCTCAAGTCCGACAAGGTTTGACAAAGATTCGTTTCCGGATATGACCAGACCTCCTCCTATCCACATCACATTACTCAATGCAGAAATATCCGCTAACAAGGGGTTACCTCCTTTGCTATCATCTCCAATAATCACATTTCCACCAACCGACTGAATATTATCCAATCCAGTCAATTGTATCAGATTTGGATTATTTATGATGGTCAGGTTTCCCTGAATGGATATCAGTTGACTCAATGCCCATAGGTTGGTAACATCATCACCTTCGATAAAAACATCTCCTTCAATAGCAACACAATCCGGATAAATGCTTGTAAAAAGCTCCAAATCTTGCTGTGACGACACCGTCAATCCCTCTTCCAGACACCCGGCAAAAGTCGACTCACAAGCTTCAACCACTTCATTCCTGCTTGCACAGCCCGATGCATTTCCTTCAATTTCGACAAAATCGGGATTAGCAAGGTAATCGCATATACTGTGTACTTCACATGTCGACAACAGTGGATTATCTTTAATAGATAAATACTTGATGGAGTTAGGATTGATATTGTCTAGTCCATATAAACTGGTCAACCTACCATTTTCCGAAATGATAAGATAACCGTATCCCCCAATCGTAGATAACCTACTTAAATGATTAAGATGTTGCAAGCTGTCATTCTTAAGAATCCACAAGTCATCACCAAGCCTGTTGATGTTTTCTAAACCTTCTAAAGATTTCAATCTGGCATTCTCACGAATCCACAATGATTGATCGATGTTATTCAAATTCCTTAAACCTCTTAAACTGACAAGTTCAGGATTGGTAGAAATAAATACTTTCCCAACACTCGTCAAATGAATCAATTCTTCTAAATTCACCAACGAAGCATTGTTTTGAAGCCTCAACTCATATCCTATAGATTCAATATTATTGAGACCAGACAAACTGGCAAGTACAGGGTTGTTGTAAAGATTTACACTTCCTGTTGAGGTTTGTATACCTTCCAGACCAGACAAACTAACCAACGATTGGTTGTTACTTATGTATAAACCTGATACAGTAGGGCTAAGTTTATTGAGACCCTCCAGATTGATCAGGTTGTCATTTCCAGTGATTATAATACTACTACCGATAGAAACTACCTCGTCAAGGCCAAGTAAATTTGTCAACGAATCGTTTTCATCAATCCACAACGCACCTCCAATGCTACTCACATGATGTAACCCCAATAAATTGGGCAAAGAGGGATTGCCGCCTCCGTCGACCTGATCGGTATAACCAATGACAAGATCGTTTACAATTTTCGTAATATTTTGAAGAGACGAAAGATCATTCAACAATGAATTGTTCACCAACCGGACATCATGGCCAACAGAAACAACTTGATCCAATCCTGACAAATTTACTAGCAAAGGATTGTTCCAAATATACAAATCACCTCCGATAGCAACAATATCCTCCAGTCCGGTGAGGCTGGTTATATCACTGCCATTCACAACCAAAGCTCCGCCAATTTCAGTACAATTGGGGTAGTTGGTTGTAAACTGATCAATTTGAGATTGTGTCGAAAATACGATTCCATCCGGTAAGCATTGGGTGAATGCGATGCTGCGACTGACGTAAAATAAAAGGAAAATAAGGATGCTTTTTTTCATCATTAAATGAAGCGTTTGTGAACATAAATACTCATGCGACAAATTGATATTGTAAAACTACAAAACTGAATTCAACAATCAGGATAAAACTACATAACAGGAGGATTTTTTTGAAAATACCTAAAAAATTGATGAAGCAGTTTCCGTAGTAAAGCGTTCCAAAAACTTCATTCCTCGGTAAGAATTACCTTTTTCATTCAGTCGCGGACTCCATACGGCAATGGCAAATTTATTGGGATGCACCGCAATAATGCCACCACCTACGCCACTCTTCCCGGGCAAACCAACTTTGTAGGTAAACTCTCCGGCTTCGTCGTAGAAGCCACAGGTCTGCATAATGGCATTGATGCGTTTGGTCTGACTTCCATTCAATATTTCCGTTTGCCGGATGATTTCTTTTCCATTGTTGGCCAAGAACAAAAACGTCTGGGCCAACTCACGACAAGTCATTTTAATGGAGCACAAGTGATAATAAAAATCGAGAACCGTTTCAATATCATTGTGGATATTTCCAAAAGATTTGATAAAGTTGATGAGTGCCGCATTGCGAAACCCGGTAGATTTTTCCGATTGTGCGATGGTAGGACAATAATCGATGTTTGGGTTTCCTGAAATTTCGCGAATATATTCAATGAGTTGTTGTTGAGGGTGGTCAAGCAAGCTAACCAACAAATCACAAATCACAATGGCGCCTGCGTTAATGAGCGGATTACGAGGGATTCCCCGATCGTGTTCCAACTGAACCAATGAGTTGAAAGCCGTTCCGGAAGGCTCCACTCCTACCCGATCCCAAACCTGACTGCCCTCCATTTTATAAGCCAATGAAAGCGAAAGCACCTTAGCGATACTCTGAATGGAGAATTTTTCCTCGCTATCACCAACAGCGAAATGTTCGCCTTTAATTGTAGTAAGATGAATACCAAACTTTTCCGGTGACACGGTACTTAATTCAGGGATATAGGAGGCTACCTTTCCAACATTCTCCTCGCTCTTCACTTGTTGATAAACACCGTTGATAATGGGCTGATAGTTCATAATAGTAAAGTTAAATCAACGAATAGTTGACAAAACTAATCAATTGAAGAACCCATCATCCATAAAAAACGAGAACATCCATACATTGAAAGAATTTCCTTTTATTCTTCTAAATACCCAAACTTTCCGGAGCTAAAATCCTGGAACGCCTGAAGCAATTCCTCCCGTGTATTCATCACAAAAGGGCCATGCGATGCAATGGGTTCGTTGAGAGGTTCTCCACTGAGCACCAACACAACAGCATCTTCAATGGCCTTAACAACAAAGTCTTCACCTTGGTTTTCAAACAACACAAAATGATCAACAGATGCTTTATCCGATTGATTCACCTCCACAGTTCCTTCCAAAACCAGCAATGCAGTATTATACTGCGCAGGAAATGAGAAACGAATTTGAGCTCCCTTTTTCAATTTGGCATTCATCAGGTGAATGGGAGAAAAAGTAAATGCTATGCCTTTCGCAGTCTGGAACTGTCCGGCAATCACCTCCACAACGCCCTGATCATCCGGAAGTATAACTTTTTCCATTTGATCATGGGTGATGGCCTGGTATTTTGGTTCCGACATTTTATCTTTGGCAGGTAGGTTCACCCACAATTGCACCATTTGAAAATCGCCACCTTTACGACTATACTCAGCTTCATGGTATTCTTTGTGCAAAATCCCTGAAGCGGCAGTCATCCACTGCACATCGCCTTCTTCAATCACTCCGCTGTTACCTGCACTGTCGTGATGTGCCACCTTACCCTGATAAGCGATGGTCACCGTTTCGAATCCCCTATGCGGATGTACGCCAACCCCGCGGGGCTTTTCGGAAGGTGAAAAATAGAATTTGGAGTTATAATCCATCAGGATAAAGGGATCCATACGTTCCATGCTAAGGCGGAAAGCGCTGGGGATAAAATTGTGTACACGAAATCCATCGCCTACAAAATGAGGCTCTACCGGAGGGATGACAAGTTCTACTTTTTTAGTTTTCATAGCATTTAAATGAGTTATTGTGGTAGTTTAACCACCGTTTAAATAAGAACGATCGTGATTAGGCGCCAAAAATAGAGAAAATTACTTTGGGGAAGCTTTTAGCTGGCTGACGCGCGTATAGGTTTTACCGTAAAGGCAGAGAGGCGCAAAGAGGAAGTAAATTCAAACCCCCTTATCTCCCGCCGGGTTGATCAAAACCCGTCGGGTGGAGCAGGAATACGACTAACTATTGCAGGTCATTAGCCTTGTTCAATATTCGACATTCAGTGTTCCCTATTCAACGATCATTGAGTCCACTCCGAGAAGTTTTTTTACCACAAAAGCTCAAAGACACAAAGAATTCACGAAGTAACACGTTATCCATGTATTCTTTATGCACCTTGGAGCCTTGGTGTTTTCGTGGCAATATCCGCTTGTACAACTTTTCGGAGTGGACTCATTATTTTTTTTTCACAAAATGCATTTCACTGAACGACGTAATAATAGAAACATAAAGAGCGCGGCCATCCTTTCGACCTGACAGGTTTTTTTCAACCTGGCAGGTCTTATAATAATTCGTCTCTCCCGTCGCACCTATTAAAAATGATCAATAAAACAGGACCTACTTTAACAACACTTCAACCTTGGCTTTCAGTTCATTATCCTTTAAATAAGGGTATGCATAATAAGTACCTGGCTTCAGTTTTAGTCCTACTGCATTTTCAACTTCGATAAATTTAAAAACCGTCTCGCTTTCTTTTTGAATCCAAAAACCCTTATTATTACCCGTCACGGCCACGATTTTCATGGTGCTGCTTATCTTTAGGGGTATACAGATCAATTCCGTCTTACCGTCAGCAGTATCTCTAATTTGTTCTCCTACCAGGCGGGTTACCTTCAGCTGTGCCCATGCAGAAAGATTCATGATCAAAACAATAAAAACGAGCAGGCGGGTCAGGTTCTTCATGTGCATTCTATATCATTCAAATGACGTTGTATTCGCCTCATTTGGTAACATAAAAATACGGATTCATGCGCTCAATTCAAACCCAAATGAACATGCGCATCTGTTCGATGAACAAATGCGCATGTCGTTTGATTAATCGAAAAAGTTTTGAACTACAGATGCACCGTAATTCCGGCCATGAAATTGAATTTGGCCTGTGGAAAATAGCCATTCATTTCTTCTGGAGTTTCACCTCCAGCATAATACGTATAAACCCATGCATTGCTGCTGTATTCTTCGCTCAGCACATTGTTCAAGCTAACCAAAAAATCAATCTTTTTAACCCATCCGGGTTGCACCGAATAGTTAATCCTGATGTTGTTTACAAAATAAGGATCTAAACTTCGGCTTTTTGTTTGGGTATTATCGATGTACTGACGACCTACAAAATTTGATATTAAACTAATCTTCAAATCTTTTATTGGTGATACCGACAAGTCGCTTCCAGCCACCACTTCGGGTGAAAATGAAATGTCTGTGGTACCAATAGTGTCAATTTGCTGTTCAGGCCAGATATACCAATCATCGGTATAACTGATAAAATCCTGAATTTTGTTCTGACTATAGGTGCCATGAACATTCCACTCTACCACATTTAAGAAACGGACTCCGGCAACGGCTTCAATTCCTGCACGGAAACTCTTGGCCACATTGGTTTTGATGGCTTCACCCACATTGTTGATTTGACCTGTTAACACCAGTTGATCTTTGTAATCCATATAAAAGGCGTTAACCGAAAGCTTCATGCGGTTTCCATTGAAATGATATCCCAACTCATAGTCAATCAAGCGCTCAGGCAATACATTTTGGTTGATATCCGCATCACGGTATACCGACCTGCCCGGCTCGCGATTGGCCACAGCCACCGAAAAATAAAGATCATGGAGATCGTCCAGTGCATAAAACACCCCTGCTTTTGGATTAAAGAAATCGAAGCTGTGTTGTTGCGTCAAATCTCTAAAATCGTCGTGCAGCCCTTCCATATCATATTGAATATGTCGGTATTGCAGATCGCCATATAAAGCAATCTTTTCATTCAATGCATAGGAAGCCTTGGCAAAATAGTTGAACTCAGATTTACTACCTGTATTAAAATACCAATTGCGGTCGTACTCCCCCAAGCGTGCAATCTGCGCCCAAATCACTTTTCCGTAGTGATCGCCATCATAATTGCTCCAACCACCACCAGTGTTAATGGTAAAACGATTCAATTTCATGTTCAGGGCCAGATTGACCCCATAGTATTTATTATCGAGCCATTTTTGCTGAATCAAATTGGTACTACCAATGGTATCTTGTCCGATGATGGTATCGCTCAGACCATAATCCGAAAAGTCGCGATCGTTTTTATAGCTTTCATAATAGCCCTTTCCTGTAGTTAAAAAGGCCGCCGACACCAGATTAATGTTCTCATTAAATTCGTGAGCATAATGCAATTGATAGTAATTCTGATTGTAATGATCAATTTGATTGTCGTAATACCCCATGAATTCACCCTCCTGATTGTAAATCGATCCGGCAGGATTATAGGTCCGGTTCGTAGCCAAACTATCCTTGGGAACACCGTCCCAGGCCTGATAGGTTTCTTCCTGACCCAACATCACCACGGCTTTAACCACATCCTTTTTCCCATAATATCCGGTAGAAAAATATCCCGAATACAATTTGGAAGAAGCCCGATCCATATAGCCTTCTGAAGTAATTCCTGAAATCCGGCCATCCATGGTCCAGCGGTTATTAATGAGTCCGGTTCCAAAGCCCACAGAGTTCTTATAGGTATCGAACGAACCCGCCATGGAGCTTATTTCAGCATAAGGACTATCGTGAAAGGTTTCGGTTTTGATGTTGATGCTTGCGCCAAAAGAGGCAGCACCATTGGTTGAAGTTCCCACACCCCGCTGAACCTGAATATCACTCACCGAGCTGGCCAAATCGGGCAAATCGACAAAATAAACACCCTGAGATTCTCCATCATTGACCGGAACGCCATTTAGGGTAACATTGATACCGCTCAGGTCGGTTCCCCTGATTCGAATACCAGTGTATCCTACGCCGGCACCTGCATCTGATGAAACCACGGTAGAAGGCATCCCCGTAAGGAAATACGGCAAATCCTTGCCCACATTTTGTTGGTTAATCTCGGCTTTGTCGATGGTAGAATAGGTTGTTGGCGAATTATCAGTAGCCCGGATGGCCGAAATAATCACTTCTTCGCTCATGAAGACTACTGGTTTTAATTTCAGGTTCAGGACCGTAGCTCCTTTCACTTCAACTTTCTGATCGAGTGACTCAAAACCAATATAGCTCACGTGAAGATTAACTGATCCTGTTTTAAGATTTTGAATGGAATACGATCCATCTTTTGCAGAAACGGCATGCAAATAAGTCCCGGTAACGGAAATATGCGCACCCGGCAAGGGCTTGCCGTTTTCTTGATTCACCACTTGGCCCGATATTGAAAACTGAGCCATGGTGACTGCTGATAGCAAGATCAGCAAACAACTAAATAAAAGATTTTTTTTCATCATGCTAATGATTTAATTTTAAAATGATTAAATCAATAGTGGATTCCTTAAGGTTGGTTGAAACGACTCTTTTCCCTAACCGGCATTACCCGGATCAGGTTCAGAGGGTATGATCTCAGCCCGAATTTAATCCGCTTTCGACGGATAGGCACCCCTATTGTAATAAGCCACAAAGATAGGTTTATTTATGGGAATAGCCATGATATTATTGAAAATGGAGAACTTGAGTGAATTTTGAATATCAATCATATTGATCAAATAAAAAGGTATGCATATATATAATCGGCTATATTGCATACCCTTTGCTTTCTATTTCAAAATAATTTCAATAGTTCACTTACCCCAAAGCCTTATGGAATCTACAATGAAAGCCTAAAAAGGCATCTAACTCAGTCCTTGAGGCAACGTACGCTTAAGCCGTGGGTCTTGGTGTAACTTTCTCGCTCCACCTGGCTACTGGTGGATACGACAAGCCTTCTCCAGTACAAATCCCAATCTGAGTCCTCAGTTGATGACCACCAGCAGCCGGCACCGCCTAAGCCTAAATAGAGCCCACCGGTGTTTCGAAAACCCGCTGGGAGTGCGCTAAATCCACTTGAGTTGGTACCGCTTCCTCCCCATAATTTCATTTGAGTACCCTGGTCAGTACCTCGATAACCTATATCATCGGCATCACTTTGACTCATTCCCAGTGCCCTTTCAAGGGTCTTCCATTCATAATCGCTGGGCAAGTGCCAACCGCTAGGGCATGCTGTAAGCGCTGCATTAAAACTGTATAGTCGGCCATAAACTTGGTTTATGGGGTCGTCATCATACGTCCATGAATCTGTCGTTGTGTAGTTTAGGTTTTCGGCCATCCAGGTTTGAGTCCCTATGGTAACCGTTTTATACGTTTGTCCATCGCGGGGGTCAGTAAAAATGCCGGTGTTATTGGCCGCTTCCGCAATCAGTACTTCATAGTCAATTAGATCTGATACCGTAAAATCAAGTAAAAACTTATCCAGGATTTCCACTTTTACCCCTGCAGCCATCTTCAGTCCGCCATGGAGTTCCCACCAGGGTGTTGCCAATAGGTCTGCATCCAGTTTCCCGTAAAGTTTCAGGTTTGTATAGGGTCCGGTAACTGAATATAGCTTTACCGTGAACTCAGGTTTTAGATAGGCTTCGGCACCTGCATCCACATTCACCTGGGGTGATTGATATCCAAAAGTATTTTCAAATGTCTCATAACTACCCCATCCACTATCCTTTAAGTAATGCAATCCTGATTCAAATGCAACACTCTGGGTTACACCTGTTGTTATGCTCGCATTGGCACTTCCATCAACCCCCACAACAATTTTAAGCTTTGGCGTGAATACCAAAGGAACAATGCCAACAAGAACTACAATAGGTGTGAAATTTACGGTTGCAAGGGTGTAATTTTTCTCAAAGCTGTACTCGATACCGGTCATGTGTCGCAGATTGAGATTCTCATTGGATTCAAACCCAAATTTTACTTCTTTTAGGCCATCAATCAAACCAATATCAATTTTAGCCAAGAACTGCCAATCACAGCTGAAATCTCCTGTTAGTTTAATTTGGTCTCCTGTTGTCTGCACATTCCCATCCTCATCATATAGTACGATGTTGATGTCCCAATTGAATTGAGTTTCGTCACCATTTTTGTAATTTAGCGTATCCAAAGCAATTCCATTGTAATGATAGTCGATGCTTTTAATTTGGGGGATGGTCAGTTGCTGTTGGAAATTCACCTGTCCCTGCTGTATTAGTTCGGTAAGGGTTGCTTCACTTGTTCGGATAACGATTTCGTTATTAACAATTTCAAC
>JBFHGX010000065.1:0-20292 GCA_041582875.1 Bacteroidales bacterium
GTATTTTTGTGGCATGGATTTTAAAAATCAACTTATTCCGGGTAGGTTAATTAAGCGGTATAAGCGCTTTTTAGCGGATGTTCAACTGAACGATGGTTCTACGGTAATCGCACATTGTACCAATTCGGGTTCAATGAAATCATGCATAGAAACCAATGCGCCTGTGTTTTTGTCTCCGGTCGGAAATCCCAATCGAAAAACCCAGTATACCTGGGAAATGATTTTTATCAATGAAGGTTGGGTGGGGATTAACACGATGATGCCCAATAAATTAGCTTTGGAATGGGTAAGAAGTGGGGCGATACACAAATTAGCGGGATACACAAGCGTTGTTCCGGAAGTGAAATTTGGCGACAGTCGGTTTGATTTATATGCCGAAAATGATCACGAAAGATGTTTTATCGAGGTAAAAAATGTGACCATGAAAGAGGGGGAATTTGCCCTTTTTCCTGATGCCGTTACCACCCGTGGTAAAAAACATTTGGCAACATTGATGGAAGTAAAACGACAGGGCATGCGTGCGGTAATGTTGTATGTAGTACAGCGGATGGATGTGAGCATGTTTGCTCCTGCTGAAAAGATTGATCCTGAATATGCTCAAACACTAAGAGTAGCTATGAAACAAGGTGTTGAGGTGGTGGTTATACAAGTTAAGGTAAGCCCTGAAAGAATTGTAATTGCCCGGGAATTGCCATTTGAAATCTGATAAATACGCTATTGTATTATGATTTAAGCGCCTTGAAGTAATTACGTAATACTGCACCATTCTCTTCCTGAGGGGTGGTAATTTCCAGAATTACGGACTGATTTACATGTTGAAACAATTTGGGTAATTGCTCTTTCAACTCTTGTAGGTTTGTCGCTTTTAGATAGTCAAGGCCAAAAGCTTTGGACAGGTATTCAAATTGGAGTGGATGTTGGGCTTCAAAATACTGCTCAAATCCTTCTACCGTATCGGGTCCGGGAATAAACCTAAAAATGCCACCTCCCTGGTTGTTAATGACAATAATTTTAAGGTTTGGGCAATGTTGTAATAGCAGCAATCCGTTGCTATCGTATAAAAATCCCAGATCACCGGTTATGAGGAGGTTTAACTTTTCAGGTGAGGCAGAGGCTATACCCGCAGCGGTGGAAATTTGACCGTCAATACCACTAACCCCTCTATTGCTGTAAAAAGTGATGGAAGGTGAACTTCCGAAGAGCTGTGAATAACGCACCGGAGTGCTATTGCCCAGGTGTAAGTTGATTCTTTGGTGTAAATGGCTTAGTATGGTGCTGAAAACCTGCAGGTCAGCGTATTGTGTTTGAGCCAGAAAGTCTTGCCTGCGTTGATTGATCAACGCCTTTTTCTTCAGCCAAAGTGATTTGTATTCGATTGATTGCGAATGCTGTAGGTTGTTGATTAATTCGAGGATTTCCTGCGGACTTCCTTTGATGGTCTCAGTCAGACAAAAATAGGTGTCCATGTTTTCCCCTGACGGTGAAATATGCCAGTGAAACTGAGGTTGATTATTTCTCAGGTATTTTTTAATCATTTTCGATACTACTGCGCCCCCAAACGTGATGAGCAGTTGAGGTTTGAACAGAGGTGTTTCCCCGGTTTCGAAAGTTGAAACCACATTATCGATACCATCGATAAATTCAGGATGATATAGGTTGGAAGTTGTTTCTGTAAGGACGACAACCCCTTTTTCTGCAGTCAAACGTCCTAATTCGAGGTTAATTTCATTATTCGGTGTCATTTGGCCGGCAATCACCATCACCTTTGAAGTTTGTCGTAATTGTTCTGCAAGGTTCGCTGGTAACTGTTTAACTGGTTTAGGATGGTGTTCTGGAAAAATAACTTCGTTGTATACCGGACATTCGTCCGTTTGTCCATAAAGGGGTTCGGAAAGAGGAATATTGATATGAACAGGTCCGGAGTTTTCAGTCTTGGTCATCTCCATGGCTCTGTGGACCATGGTGGTTACTTCGAGGAAATCAACCTGTTCATCAATGGATTGAGGAAGACTGAAACTTGCTTTAATGTAGTTGGTATATAATTTTTCCTGATTGATGGTTTGGCCATCTCCAATATTGATGTGTTCCGGAGAACGATCGGCGGTTAAAACCAGCAACGGAATATGCTGATAAAAGGCTTCTGCTATTGCCGGGGCATAATTGAGTGAAGCCGTACCAGAAGTACAATCAATGGCAACGGTTTTTCCTGTTTCCAAGGCAAGACCCAGTGCATAAAAGGCTGCACTTCTTTCATCCACGCAGGTAATGATATTTACTTCCTTTCGGTGGCTAAAGGCAATGATGATAGGTGCATTTCGCGATCCGGGTGAATGGACAAGGTATTCCAATCCCTTTTTTATAAGGATATCGGCCAGTATGGCCACTGACTTTTTATTGGTGGTCATACGCCGATTTTTACATTTTTTCCATTACCGACAATAATGTCTGTGATTTGAGCAGGGTTTCATCCCATTCTTTTTCAGCATTAGATTCTGCTGTCAGGCCACCTCCAACATATAAATTGATGGTGTTTTCGCCCAATTCGGCACAACGCAAATTTACAAATAGTTTGGAGTTTCCATTGAGTTTCCATGGACCTAAAAAACCAGTGTAAAATCTTCTGTCGTGTAGTTCTGCCCTCATGATGAGGTGATAAGCATCTCCTTTTGGAAAGCCGCAAACTGCAGGAGTGGGATGGAGTCCCATAATAATTTTCCCTGTTTTATCGGCCAGTTCATCTATAGGAATGGTGAAACAAGTGAGTCGGTGCTCGAGGTGTCCTGCTTTTTTAGTCGTTGGTTTTCCAACATGGTAGTTGGTGATGCCAATTTCAGACAGGAGGTTACAAATAAATTGAGATACGTAGGATTGTTCATTAGCATCCTTTTCCGCCCAGGGTTGACTGGTAGTTTCGGGATGGTACAATCGGGTTCCTGCCAACGCCATGGTTGAGGCTTCCTTTTGATCAACTTCCAACAGCGACTCAGGCGAGGCAACGATCCATGTTCCTCTTCCTGGTAGGTGATACAAACAAACAAAGGTGTCGGCATATGTTTCTGCCAATAATCTAAAGAATTCTCCTGTCAAAAAATTCTCGGGTAATGATTCGGTCATTACCCGTGTGTATACTACTTTATGGAGTTGTTCTTTTTGGAGTAGATTGATCAGGTATTCTGCATTGTTGATGTAGGCATGATGACTAATTATGTGGTTCTCTGTTGATAGAGGTTCATGTTCAACATCAGGAAAATTTTGGGCAAATTCATTTATCAGATTGGGTAGGTCATCTCCTTGTGCAACGAAATCAGGTTGAATTAAAAAACCCATGCCGGTTTGAGCACTTTTAAAGGGCGCGACAACAAAACCGGAAAACTCATCTATATCCAGAATGTCAATTTCTTTTATGTCTTTTTTGGTTTGACAAACAA
This sequence comes from Bacteroidales bacterium, assembly GCA_041582875.1. GTDB lineage: Bacteria > Bacteroidota > Bacteroidia > Bacteroidales > F082 > UBA6244. The sequence goes on from JBFHGX010000065.1 coordinate 3,429, forward strand.
GCGTAAATTCCCTGTTTTCATCAGGTAAGCCGTAAATGGCAAAAGCCAGATCCTTCTTTAACAGGGTATTGATGCTTTGACTTAGTTGAGTTAGATTCATTTTTTAAGTATAAAATTGGTGAGCCGACAGGTGGAGATGGTTCTGCCTTTTTCATCTGTGATATCTATGTTCCAGACATGGGTATTTTTTCCTTGATGTATAATTTTGGCTTCGGCGGTAACCTGTCCACTTGAAGCACTTCGCAGGTGGTTGGCCGTAATTTGAGCGCCTACCACTGAATAATGATCCAAATCTACCAGAAGTGCTGACCCAATACTCCCCACAGATTCGGCAAGAGCCACACTAGCTCCCCCATGAAGCAGTCCCATGGGTTGATGGGTGCGATGATCAACAGGCATTGTTGCTTTGATGTGTCCCGGTGAAGCTTCAGTGTACTGAATGCCCAATTGTTCCATCAGGGTGTTCAGGTTGAATTTATTGAGCTCCTCAATGGGGTAATGGTTTATTCTGTTACTCATTGTCCTTTTTGAAGTAAATAATGGCAAAAATAGTCAACATCTTGTGGAAATACTTATAATTTTCTTAGGATCCCCAACTTTCCCGATCCAAACTCCTGAACTGAATGGCTTCAGCCAGATGTTCTGCCTTAATATCCAATGAATTGTCCAAATCAGCAATGGTGCGAGCTACTTTTTTTATTCTCACAAAGGCTCGCGCCGACAAACTAAGCCGTTCCATGGCTGTTTTCAATAAACTGAATCCATCTGGTTGCAAAGTACAATATTTATCTACATCCTTGGACGACATTTGGGCATTGCAAAAAACTTTCGGGCTGTCGGAGAATCTTTTTTCCTGTATTTTTTTTGCTGCGATAACCCTTTTACGGATTTGGGAACTTTGTTCTCCTTTAGGGGTTTCAGCTAAATCCTTAAAAGGAACGGGCGTTACTTCCACGTGTAAGTCAATTCGATCGAGCAGAGGGCCGGAGATTTTATTTAAATAGCTTTTTACGGCTCCCGGTGAGCAAACACATTCGCGGTAAGGATCGTTGTAAAAGCCACAAGGACAAGGATTCATGGCGGCAATTAACATAAAACTGGCTGGATAGGTCACGGTAACTCGAGCGCGTGAGATGGTGACCACACGATCTTCCATGGGTTGTCTCATGACTTCAAGTACAGTTCGCTTATATTCAGGTAATTCATCCAGAAACAAAACGCCATTTTGTGCCAACGAAATTTCCCCCGGCTGTGGGTATGAACCTCCTCCTACCAGACCTGCGTCGCTGATTGTGTGGTGAGGAGAGCGAAACGGACGGGTGGTGACCAATCCTTGCCGTTCGCCCATAAATCCGGAAACGGAATGAATTTTTGTGGTTTCGAGTGCTTCATCCATTGACATGGGAGGGAGGATGGAGGGGATTCGCTTGGCCAACATGGTTTTGCCTGATCCGGGAGGACCAATCATGATGGCATTGTGACCTCCTGCAGCCGTAATCTCCAAAGCCCTTTTAATGTTTTCTTGTCCTTTAACGTCTTCAAAGTCGAATGGATATTGATTTATTTCCGATTCGATGAGTGATCCCAGATCGGTATGGGTGGTTTCTGGAGATGTTTTCCCGTCGATCATGTCGATAACCTCCTTGATGTGTTCGAAACCAAAGATGTCAATTCCTTCCACTACTGCAGCTTCAGGGGCATTTTGTTTGGGAAGAATCATGCCTTTAAACCCTTGTTCACGTGCTTTTAGGGCAATGGGCAAAGCTCCTTTGATGGGTTTCAGACTCCCATCCAGCGAAAGTTCACCCATCATAATGTATTGCTCGAGGTGATCGCAATTGATTTGTTTGGAAGCTGCCAGAATTCCCATGGCAATGGGTAGGTCGTAGGCTGATCCTTCTTTTTTAATATCAGCAGGAGCCATATTGATGACAATGCGTTGGCCAGGAAAACGATAGCCGATGTTGTTTAATGCCGCCATCATGCGCTGCTGACTTTCCTTCACTGCATTGTCCGGAAGCCCGACCAGATAAAATTTTCGGCCTTTTCCAATATTGACTTCGATGGTAATCACCAGGGCATCAATTCCCTGGATAGCGCTCCCATAGGTTTTAACTAGCATGGGTATTGTTTTAGGGTTATCGTCACAAATGTAGTGATAAATTGACGATGACTAGCCCTGGTTTACCCTTAGTTTTATGGTTTGTATCCCGATTTCTGTAAGATTTCCTGTACGTCTGGGTTGTTAATTATATCAGCAAGGGGAATTTCGGGATTGTTTTCATGGTAGGCTCTAACAATTTGCCAACCCAGCCAAACTCCCACACGTGGGGCCGATTCGTTGGAAAATCCTGTAGTAAATGGAGCATCCTGAATAAGTTTGGTTTGGATATCGTAATTGGAAGAGTAAAATAAGTTGTTCTTAATGAGATAGGCCCAGACTGATGCTTTGTTTTCTTCCATCCAATTCCATTGCCGGGATGTATAACCCATTTTAATGCTGTCTGGAGTATTGGGAAGAACGGCATCCAAATAAACCATCATCTTACCTGCTCCAATCATGCGGTCGAGCATGGTTTTTTGCTTGAATTTGGGATTTAAATCATTTTCGTACAATGATTTCATAACGTCCTGGGCGATATAGTCGGGTGTCATTTTTCTGATTCGGTATTGGGGTAACCCCAGGTATTTGTAGGTTTCAAAATCTTCACCAAGGTACACGTCCAATGCGATAATCATTAGGTTTTGATGTTTTTCAACGGGGCTTTCATAGTGTAAACCTGATACATAGCTGTAGAGTTCGGGAAGGGGTTGAGAGGGAAAAAAATAATGAAACCGTACAAAAGCCTGCGATAATTCAGATTCCAGTGCTTTAAGATCTGGAAAAACTTCCTGTGTCTTTTTATTCAGTTGGATAAGTTGGGTGTCGGTTACGAAGCTGTACAATTGATTGAGTTGGTTTGGGTCGTTATAGTTATCTCCAACAAACGCTTTAAATTGTGGTTGAATGACTGATAACTCCTGTAAAAATTGGTTGGTATCCAATGCGAAGAGGGCTTTGCCATAGCGTTGAATCTGCAATGTAACAGGAGTTTTTTCATTGGATGGAACGGGCCACCTATCGGCTGACGAACGATTACAAGCCATCATAGATCCGAAAATCAGCAACACAAGTAAAACTTTATATGGAGTATTCATAGTGCAATAAAAAATGTCAGTACAAAAGTACTGACATTTCTTGTTAAGTGAGGAGGTAATAAAATTTAGAATATTTTCCAGCCCAAAGTTACCATAAATAGGTTTGATTTGGTAGAAAGGGTTTTGCCGTCGAAATTAACATCGTTTTTAAACATATCGTTAATACCGCCCATATACTTTAGATCAAGTGCAAACATCAATACATCAACACCCACGCCCACTTGATATTGCCAAATCATGTCGCTTAAATCTGAATCTTGGAATTGAGCCTCTAGTTCAGTAAATTTAAGTTTTTTATCGGTAACAATATTAGCTGCCAACCCACCGGAAACTCTGATGTTTGCCACTTTCAAATCGATCAATCTCCAGCCAACACTTACAGGTATTTGAATGGTTTTGTAATCCATTTCGATTTTTCCGGGGTCAGTTACTCCCGTATTGTCCTCTGTCCACACACCACCTTGGGTCATCCAGTTTATTTCCGGCTGAACGTATATTTTATCGCCCAAGCGCACAAAAGCCCCAAATAGAAAATTGCTTTTGAAACTGGTTTTGGCATCATCAAGATTGGTTGTTAGTTTTGATGAGGTGAAGCCAATTTGTGGTCCAAAATGTAATTGCCCAAACATCACACCAGAAGCGAATATTGCTACGAAAAGAAGGGTAAGTTTTTTCATTTTTTCTGTTTTAAATGGTTAATTAGATAACCAAAGATAAAATAATTTGACATAGGTCAAAAGATTTTGCATGAAATTCTATCTTTGTATAAACTTCATTAAGCATGAAAAAATTACTATTAATCTTAGGGTTAACCCTTTCCGTTGCCGTTCAGGCACAACATAAGCCTTTTCAGTTTGGTTTTAAAGCCGGTGCAAACCTGGGATGGTTTAATAGCAATGCCGATAACTACGTTAATAAAGGTGCACACTTGGGCGGTGCCTGGGGGTTTGTGGCTGATATTTACATGATGGAAAATTATTCGTTCACCACCGGATTTGATGTGCTTTTTCTTAATGGCAAGCTGGAATATCCGGATGCCATTACTTTGGAAGCAAATAACGAGTTGACTCCCGGTGTGATGACCCGTAAGTACAAGGCCAAATACATCGAAATCCCTTTGGTATTTACTATGAAAACCAATGAAATAAAAGGATTGCGTTACTATGGTCAAATAGGATTTGGTTTGGCTTTCCGGCTTTCAGCCAAAGGTGATGATTCGTTTTTGCCTGGTAACAGCGATAATGTTGAATCGAAGACTCATGATGTTACCGGCGACACCCGTTTTTCTCGCGAGTCGCTAATTCTGGGCGCAGGTATTGAAATCCCTTTGCAAGGCGATACATATGTACGCACAGGAATTAAGTACGACAATGCATTCATTAATGTACTTTCGGGTGACAATGGCGTCAATCCAGACGAAAAAAATAATGCCCGAAATAATTTTATCGAATTGAATTTGGCCATACTTTTTTAATTAATTAAACAATTGAAGTTTGAAGATTGCTCTTTCCCAATTAAACTATCATATCGGTAATTTTGATAGCAATGTAGAGAAGATGGTTCAGGCCATATACCAGGCAAAAGCACAAAACGTTGACCTGGTTGTGTTTGCCGAATTGGCCATTTCAGGTTATCCGCCCCGCGACTTTTTGGAGTTTAGCGACTTTGTAAATCAATGTAATGAGGCCTTGATTCAAATTGCGCCACATTGTACTGATATGGCTGCAATTGTTGGACTGCCTACCTACAATAATTCCGACAAAGGAAAACCTTTATTTAATTCGGCAGCATTTTTATTTGAAGGAAAGGTTCAGCAAATGGTGAACAAGACCCTGTTACCGAATTACGATATTTTTGATGAATACAGGTATTTTGAGCCTAATAGGTATTTTCGGGTGATTGATTTCAAAGGAAAACGCATTGCATTGACCATTTGTGAGGATTTATGGAATGTTCAGGATAATCCATTGTATATTGTTAATCCTATGGACGAATTGATGAAGCAAAATCCTGATTTAATGATCAATATTGCTGCTTCACCTTTCCATTATAAACAAGCAGAGTTGCGTAAGGAAATTCTCAGGAAAAATGCCCTTACCTATCAATTACCATTGGTTTACGTGAATCATGTAGGTGCTCAAACGGAGCTGCTTTTTGATGGAGGCTCTTTGGTGATGGATGCTAAAGGGCAATTGGTGAGTGAATTAAATTATTTTGAGGAGGATTTTTGCGTAGTGGATACAGATTCTCTTTCTCAAATGACTCCTGCTGTTGTTGCCGACAAGTCTTCTGAAATTGCTTTGATACATGATGCATTGGTCATGGGTATTAGAAATTACTTTGAAAAACTGGGATTTAGTCAAGCAATTTTAGGTCTTTCCGGAGGCATTGATTCCGCCGTAACAGCCGTACTAGCTGCCGAAGCTTTGGGTGCGAAAAATGTGTACAATGTGCTTCTTCCCTCACGGTATTCTACCGGACATTCGGTTAGCGATGCCGAACAATTGGCTTTGAATGTGGGAATGCCCTATGATATCATTCCCATTGAAAAGGGCTTTGTGGCCATGCAAGATATGTTGTCTCCATTCTTTAAAGATCTACCATTTAATATTGCAGAAGAAAATCTGCAAGCACGTGTCCGGGGAGTGTTGTTGATGGGACTCTCCAATAAGTTTGGTTATATTTTACTAAATACCAGTAACAAGAGCGAGGCTGCCGTAGGCTATAGCACACTTTATGGTGACATGAACGGAGGATTGTCTGTGATCGGAGATGTATATAAAACCAAGGTGTTTGAATTGGCCAGATATATCAATCGCGATCAAGAGTTAATCCCCGAAAATATCATCACCAAAGCTCCTTCAGCAGAATTGCGTCCCGATCAAAAGGACACCGACTCATTACCTGAATATGAAATTCTGGATGAGATTTTATATCAATACATTGAAGAGAGAAAAGGGCCTAAGGAAATTATTGCCATGGGATTTGATGGCCCGCTTGTGAACCGCATTCTGAAACTCGTAAACACTAGCGAGTACAAGCGATACCAAACCCCACCCATCTTACGTGTAACCGGTAAGGCCTTTGGTATGGGGCGAAGAATGCCCATAGTGGCCCGGTATCTTTCGTAACCGAGCCACCTGAGAAATAATTGTTTTTAAGGAACGCTACAAATTTATCGCAACGACTTCCTTTATTTCCGGAAGTACTTTTTTCAAAGTGGCTTCCACTCCATTTTTTAGGGTCATGGTGCTAAACGCACATGATCCACAAGCTCCGGTAAGTTCCACATTAACTACCATATCATCGGTGAGCTCTACAAAATTGATGTCGCCACCATCGGCTTGCAAATAAGGCCTAACCTGATCGAGTACGTTGCGTACTTTTTGATTCATTTCTTCTTTATCCATGGCCATAGTCATTTGGTTTATTGGTTTGGTTAAATTATTTAGTTCAATACTTTTAAAAGATTTTCAACAAGTGCACCAAAAGTTTGAGCTACTGGTGATTCGTTGTCAAGGGCAATGGGGTTGCCCGAATCTCCTGACGCCGCAATTTTCCCAACGATTGGAATTTTAGCCAAAATTGGGATTTTGAGTTCTTTTGCCAGACTTTCGGCCTGACCTTCGCCAAAGATAAAATACTTTTTATCAGGAGCGTCTTCAGGTATAAAATAGGCCATATTCTCAATAATTCCCAAAAGGGGAATGGCTAATTTATCTTGTTGACACATGATGGCAGCTCTTCTTACGTCTGCTATCGCCACACGTTGCGGGGTAGTTACCAATACCGTTCCTCTTACGTTATACGACTGGCCCAATGTAAGTTGGATGTCGCCAGTCCCTGGAGGCATGTCGATAACCAAAAAATCGAGGTTACCCCATTCGGCATCTTTCATCAATTGATTGAATGCGTTGTTGATCATCGATCCTCTCCACATGAGGGCCTGATCGGGCTGAACAAAAAATCCCAATGAAAGAATTCGGACACCGTATTTTTCCAAAGGAACCATATACTGCTTGCCTTGGCGTTCAATAACTCCGGGTTGTTCGCCCTCCACACCAAACAAAATGGGTACCGATGGTCCCATGATGTCAGCATCTAAAATACCGACTGTTTTTCCTGCTTTTGCCAAGGAAACGGCTAAATTTGCAGCAACTGTAGATTTCCCTACACCGCCTTTGCCGGCTATAACGGCAATAATGTTCTTTACACCGGAAAGTGGTCCTAATCCGCGATCTTTTTCTGCTACAGGTTTAACCGTAACAATTAAGTCATTTCCGAATTGCTCCTTTAGGGTTTTCATTACCGAATTAGAAACAATGTTGACCGAAGGATCTTCAAGTTTTGGGAAAATAATGGTAAGACCAATTGATTTTTCCGACACCTCCAGGTCATCAACCATATTAAGGTCAACAATGTTATTCTGTTTCGCGAAGAATATAACCTCTTTCAATGCATTAATCACCTGTTGCTTTGTGATGGTCATTGTTATTCTTATTTAGATTTAATAGTAATAGATAAATTTGATGTTACAAAAATAGGGATTATTTTGCAGAGAGAAAGATTTGAAGTAGATAATCCCTTATTTGGGATGATTTTAAAATAAGAAATGGTTAAAAAAGGCGATATTTACATGAAAGGGTCAGGAAATTCATTTGGATTCCACAGTTTTTCATCAAAATTCTGAATTTGGTCATTTTCAATTACCAGTCCTTCACTGCGCAATAAATCGGCCATTGTTTGCTGACCTCCAAAATGTCGTTTACCAGTAAGAAGTCCCTTGCGGTTAACTACCCGATGGGCAGGTATTGATTTTGGAAAGTTTTTGGTGGCATTTAAAGCCCAACCTACCATTCTTGCAGATCCTCTATTCCCCAAATATTCAGCAATATCTCCATAAGTGGCAATGCGCCCGTATGGTATTTTTTCCACCAACTGATATACCTTTTGAAAAAAGGAGGCCTCCATTAGTCTATTGTGTTAAAGGCAGCATCGTTGAGCCTGAATTTCAGGTATTTTATTTTTGTTCCGTGTTTCAACCACATCTTTTCGTAATGTGTCTGAATTTGTGTTAATTCATTATCGATTCCACCTCCGTAGATGTCATAATTTAGCTCCAGTATTTCATGGCCAAATTCTTTAATTACATCCAGGGTGTATTCCAGGAAGATGATGTTGTCGGTTTTGAGGTGGATAATTCCACCAGGCTTTAGTAGCGAATGGTATCTTTGAAGAAATGGGGGAGAGGTTAATCGTTTTCGTGTAGCGACATCACGTGCATGGGGATCGGGAAAAGTGATCCATATTTCACTCAACTCATGAGGATTAAAATAATACTCGATCAGGTTAATGCGTGTACGGATAAAGGCCGCATTTTTAATGTTTTCTTCCTGCGTTGTCTTCAAACCTCGCCACAAACGTGCACCTTTAATGTCGGCACCAATAAAGTTTTTATCGGGGAAACGCTGGGCCAGTCCTACTGTATATTCTCCTTTACCACAGCCCAGTTCAATTACAATCTCGTGGTTGTTTTTAAAAAAATTGTTAGACCACTGTCCTTTTAACGGAAAGCCAAGGATAACTTCCTCATATTTCAACTGAAACAAATTGTCGAAGGTCATATTTTCGGCAAAATGCTGGAGTTTATTCTTTTTACTCACGTGACAAAAATTTCGGATTTATTTTTTTAATATCCAGGCTTGGGGATTGTTTTGATTTTTAATCACAGCCAATGCATTTGCTGCTTCTTCAGCTGAATAAAATCCTTTGTAAGCTACCCTGAACATGCCGTATTTGTTGGTGTCAGCAATCATGGCGTCGAAACCTTCTCTTCTCAATTGTTGAACCAGATTAAGCGCATTTGTTTCGTTATTGAAAGCACCTGCAATGATAAAATAAGTAAAACTTCCAGCAGACGTTTTAGCAGCAGGAATTTCCTTTGGTTGGTCAATTATGCGTTTTGCAACGGGACTATCCACAATTTCCATGCGCTTTTTTTGGGTTTCATATTCAATGGCTGCAGTTGTAGGCGTTTCAAATTCTTCTTGCTCGGTCGTTGTTCGCAGTTCATCTTTTTGAACAGTATTTGGACTCTGCATAGGTATCAATGCTGCCTGGTTTACTTCCGGTATTTGACTCTCATCTATCGATGGTGCTTGAGCACCATTGAATAATCCGGGAAACCAAATGGAGGTGTAATAGGTCATTTTGCCAAAGGGAATCAAATCAATATTGGTAGCAAAATAAATTGGAGCATCAGTATAGAAAAAAGGAACGCGGGTTGCATACCTTTCGGCATAATAGCCCATGGCATGGCGGTGCATATATATATAACCCACTCCCATCAGAAAAAACACGGCCATTAAAAAGATAAACTGTTTGGCAAAAGTAGATCTCTTTCTGGTAGCCAGCATTGGTTTTTTCCGAAGAACTGGTTGTGTTTTGGTTTCCTGAATGGCTTTTTTCTCCGGAATTGCTTTTTTTATGGCACCTAAAACTTTTTCTTCATCGCTTGTTCGTGCAATAGCGGGTGACACAAAACTTTCTAAACCAAATGCTTGCGGATTGTAATTTACGGTTTTATCCTGGGTAAAAACAATGTTTTTTTCATGATCGTGAGCTAAGGAGCCAATGCCGTGAAAACGAATTCTTTTCCCATTATCGAGTGCTCTTAGGCATTGAAAACCAAACTGTTCAACCCTGTTTTTGGCTTCGCGATAGCTTAACTCTTCTTGGCGGGCCACATAATTGATCAGCAATCCGTCGTTGGCCTTTAAATGGATGTTAAAATGAACTTCGCGAAAGGGAGGTTTAAAGTGATGGGTTACAGCAACCACCTGAGCCGACTTATCGCTGGTGATAAACCCACCAAGACCGGGGATAACAACACACTCATAATCATACAGTAAATCTCCTACGTAGCCAGCAATTTTCATCTTTAATTCCTTCTAGTTCCGAACTTGCTAAAGTACTAAACTATATTAGTTTATTCAAAAAATGTTAGTAAGTTTTTTCAGGTCTTCCGGGGTGTCGATGCCAATACTTTCAAATTCAGTTATTTGGGTGAATATGGACAGTCCGTTTTCGAGCCATCGCAATTGTTCCAGGTTTTCAACTTGTTCCAGTATGCCAGGTTTAATGCTCATGATTCGTTTCAATGTTTCACTGGTATACCCGTATATTCCGATATGTTTATAATATGTGTGATGATTTAACCATTTATTTTTTTCAACTCCCCGCACAAAAGGTATCGCCTGCCTACTAAAATAAATGGCTTTGTTGTTTACAGATGTTACCACCTTGACCACATTCGGATTGAAAAGCTCTTCTTCGGAAGATATTTTTTTTATTAGTGTGGCAATTTCTGCATGAGGTTGTTTGATTAATTCTGCGAGTAATTCAATTTGTTCGGGTCGTATCATAGGTTCATCACCTTGCACATTAATTACCCCATCGATAGGGGTTACAGTATTTTGCAGGATATCCATCGCCTCAAAGCATCGGGAGGTTCCATTTTGGTGATGTGTACCGGTAAGTATCACATCTCCACCAAAACTTTTAACGTGATCATAAATGCGTTGTTCGTCGGTAGCCACAACTACTCTGGAAATTCCTTTGGCCTTTTGAACTTGTTCAACCACCCGTCTTATCATGCTTTTCCCTTGAATAAGGGCCAACGGTTTGCCTGGAAATCGGGTTGATTGATACCGGGCAGGAATGATAGCAGCAATGTTCATCATATTAATATGGTGAAGAGTAGTTTAAAATAATCCGTTAATCTCAGCATTAACCTTGTCAATTACGATACTCAAGTCCTCGGGTTTGTTGAAATCCATGTCATCTACATTGATGATGAGTAGTTTACCAATGGTGTAGGTGCTAATCCATGCTTCGTAACGTTCGTTAAGCAGTTTAAGGTAATCGAGACGAATGGATTCTTCGTAATCGCGGCCACGTTTTTGAATTTGTTCGACAAGTGTAGAAACCGATGCACGCAGGTAAATGAGTAAATCGGGTGGTTGAATAAATGAGCTCATCAGTTCGAACAAAGAAATGTAGTTTTCAAAGTCGCGGGTCGACATCAGATTCATGCTGTGTAGGTTAGGCGCAAAAATATTGGCATCCTCATAAATGGTTCTGTCTTGAATAATATTGTCACCACTTCGTCTGATTTCAACCACCTGGCGAAACCTGGAATTGAGAAAATAGACTTGCAAGTTAAACGACCACCGTTGCATATCATCGTAAAAACTGTGCAGATAAGGGTTGTTCTCCACATCTTCAAAATGAGGTTTCCATCCAAACTGTTTCGACATCAGGCGGGTAAGTGTTGTTTTGCCTGATCCTATATTTCCGGCGATAGCTACATGCATGAGTTTAAAATTTTGTACGAATGTAAAAAAAATGTTTCAATGAAGAATTCAGATTTGAATTCTTCCAAAAATTGTCAATTGCGAAGGCTTTTTGTCCTTGTGTTTTTATAAATCCAGGTTCAGTATTTCGTCTACATATTTTCGGTCATTGGACAATCGTGGAACTTTGTTTTGTCCGCCCAATTTATTTCGATACTTCATCCATTGATAAAAAGTTCCTGGTTTCATCACCTCCACAATGGGCGGTTTTAATACCAGGTTATGATATCTTTTAGCCTCATAGTCAGAGTTTAATGATTTAAGTGCATTGTCGAAGGTTTCTTCAAAAAAAGCCAGGTCAAGCGGTTGCTTCTCAAATTCCATCAGCCATTGGTGCGTCACATCGTTACCTTTAAACAGGGGTGCGGCGGTATATTCACCAACCAAAGCGCCGGTTTTTGAACAGGCCGTGATGAGTGCTTTTTCAGCATTATCGATGATTAATTCTTCTCCCACCGCATTGATAAAATTCTTCACCCTTCCGGTGATACGAATGCGGTATGGATTGGTGTTGGTAAAAGTAATGGTATCGCCAATCATGTATCGCCATAAACCAGCGTTGGTATTGATGATGAGGGCATAATTAATTCCGGGGACAACTTCGTTCAATAATACTGTTTGGTTATTTCCCTTCATCATTTCCGAAACAGGCAAAAACTCGTACCAAATACCATAATCCAGCATCAAGAGCAATTCGTTGCTTTCACGCTGATCCTGAATGGCAAAAAAACCTTCTGAAGCATTGTAATTATCGGAATACACCATTTTAGGGGATGAGATCAATTGTTCAAATTGCGCCCTATAAGGTTCAAAATTCACTCCGCCATGGAAAAACACTTCAAGGTTAGGCCAAACTTCGCTCAGGTCGGATTTCCCCGATTTCTCTAGAATTTTTCGTATCAATACAAGCATCCAGCTAGGGACTCCAGAAATGCTAGTAACATCGTGATCTATAGTAGATTCAGCCATCAACTCCAATTTATTCTCCCATTCGTCCATCAGGGCGATGGAAAGTGAAGGAGTGCGCTTAAACTGCGCCCACAAGGGTAGGTTGTGCATCAGGATGGCAGAGAGGTCGCCTTCGATATATTGGGTATTGCTGATTTCTGTAATGTTTTGGCTACCTCCCATTACCAGGCTTTTTCCATCGAACAATCCTGAATCAGGATAGAGATTGAAGTAAATGGCCAGCATATCTTTTCCACCATTGTAGTGACATTCTTCCAGAGCAGAAGGGCTTACAGGGATGTACTTACTTTTGCTGTTGGTGGTGCCGGAAGATTTGGCAAACCACGTGATTTCCTCGGGCCACAGGATATTTTGACCTCCTTTTCGCATCCTGTCGATATCCGGTTTTAAGTCTTCATAGGAACTTATTGGAACCCGTTGGCGGTATTCATCAGCATTTGTAATCGATTTGTAGTGGTATTTTTTACCCCACTCTGTATCTTTGGCTGTATTGATCAATTTTTTAAAAAGTTCTTCTTGAACTTCGTGAGGATATCTCATGAAAAGTTCAATTTGATGTATTCTTTTTTTTATCCACCAATTTAAAACGGAGCTAAGTATTGTCATGGAAGGTTATTTCATGTGTCAAGCTTCAAAAATAGCAAGAATTCGCCAACTAAATGTCTTTTAAAGTTATTTATTCATATCGTGTTCACATGTGAAGTGTATCCACTATTTTTGCGAAAAACGAGGTTGATGATTTGTTTTCCCAATGCAAAAATTAATTTGGGGTTGGCTGTTACCGAAAAGCGCCCCGATGGTTTTCATAACCTAGAAACATGCTTTTATCCTATTCCTTTAACTGATGTACTTGAGTTTGAGGAATCGACTCAATTTGAGTTGACGCTTTATGGAGCTCCAATTGCAGGGTCTGTTGATGATAATTTGCTGTCACGTGTTTGGAAGTTAATGAATCTTGAATTTGGCATTCCTCCTGTTAAAGTGGCTTTACTGAAGCAAATCCCTTCAGGTGCGGGACTTGGCGGGGGATCGGCGGATGCCGCTTTTTTCATTAAGGAGCTTAATGCTTTTTTTAACCTTTCGATAACGATAGAACACATGGAGAGAATCGCGCTGACTCTGGGGAGCGATTGTCCCTTTTTTATCCGGAACACTCCTGCGTTTGCTTCCGGAAGAGGTGAAGTCATGACTGACATTGACTTGTCACTTTCAGGTTACTATTTAACCGTTGTTTTTCCGGGACTATTTATTTCTACTGCTGAGGCTTTTCGAAAAATAGTACCCCGAAAGCCCCAGATTCCTTTGCAGCAAGTTTTGCAACTATCACCTGACCAATGGAAAAATAAACTGGTGAATGATTTTCAATCCATTGTCATTGAAATGTTTCCCCGTATTGGAAATCTTATTGATCAACTTGAGCAATCCGGGGCGTTTTATGCGGCACTTTCCGGGAGTGGGTCTGCTGTTTTTGCCTTGTCAAAATCGCCTCTTTCGCCTTTTAGTACCGATGCTTCAGATAAAGTATTCTCCTGGAGGCTTTAGAATTCTAATCTTTTACAATCAGTAAGTTAGCCGGCACTTTCATTCAAATGGTTTTCTTTTTGATACTCGAGGTGCTTTTTATTCTATCCCAAACCGCAGATTGGTTACTTTTGCCGGCTCAAAGGAAAAATCGAAATCACGTATGAAAGCCATATATTTTACTGTCATCAGTTTGCTTATTTTACTGTCATCTAGTGTGATAGCTCAAACGGACACCATCCCGTTAGCGGAAATAGAAATCAGTTCTTCGGCCAATCCGGTAGTATTTAAGCAAGTTTCAAGGAGTATTCGGGTGATTACAGCCCAAGAGCTCGCTTCAGCTCCTGTTTTGTCGTTGGAAGATGTGTTGCGGTTTTATGGTGGCGTGGACGTGCGAGAACGGGGAGCCATGGGGGTGCAGTCCGATTTGAGTATCAGAGGTGGTGGAATGGATCAAAACCTGATGATGGTCAATGGTGTAGCCTTGAACGATCCTCAAACGGGTCATCACAATACCAATCAGGCAGTTATGCTGAACAGTCTGGAGAAAATTGAGATTTTAGAAGGTCCCGGAACCCGTTGGTTTGGTCCTAATGCTTTCTCCGGGGGTATCAATTTGATTACCCATCAGCCCGACAACAATCAGCTTAGCTTTGATATCTCAGGTGGTCAGCATGGTTTGTTGATGGCCGATGTTTCTGCTACTGCAAAGCTAGGGCGGTGGATGAATACAACATCTGTTGGACGGCAAAAATCGGATGGTTATGCCAGAAATACCGATTTCAGTATTTGGCAAATTAACAACGAGAGCGTGTTGAAATTTCCGGATGGACTAGTCAGGTTCTACCTGGGATATCTTGACAAAGGATTTGGAGCCAATAGTTTTTATACCCCCAAGTATCCCGATCAGTATGAACATATTAGCAGTAGCTTGGCATCGCTAAGTTTCGAAAAGGGTAAACGCTATCCGGTTAAGGCCAATTTGTCGTGGCGCCGGCTATACGATCGATTTGAACTTTTTCGTGAAGATGATCAATGGTACAAAAAGCAGGGGGAAGTATATGTGAATGGTGCTGATACTGCCGGATTTCCGACTGCATCGGGCATTTATCCCTACAAAGGGCATAATTATCACCGTACTGATGTGGTGTCGATGAATGTGGGCGTTGGGTTTGAAAGTGTAGCCGGAAATACACAGGTGGGTGTTTCCGCACGTTACGAAGGCATTGTCAGCAATGTGCTTGGCGATTTAATGTCGGATACGGTAAATTCTGCTAACAGCGATGCCTGGTATAACCACAGCAAGCAAAGGGAAAATTTAACCTTGTATTTAAATCACAATTATGTAAACGGACGATGGAGTTTGGCTGGCGGATTATCCACCTATTACAATAGCGATTATGGAGTTTATGTTTCACCTGGTATTGATTTGGGTTTTTTTGTTCTCGATCAGTTGAAAATTTACACTTCTGCCAATCGTGCGGTGCGAATTCCAACCTATACGGATTTGTATTATCAGGGACCTGATCAGGTGAGTAATCCTGATTTAAAACCAGAAACGGCAACTACTTATGAAGTTGGTGCCAAAGCATTTTTAAATAAGCTGACCATTTCGGGAGTTTTGTTTCATCGTGATGGTGAGGACCTGATTGATTGGGTAAAGGAAAATCCGGAGGAAAAATGGCACAGCATGAATCTTACCTCTTTAAAAACAAATGGGGTTTCTGCTTCAGTTCAATACCTATCCGGACTATCTTCACCTGGCTGGATTCACGCAGCAGGAATCAGTTATACTTACATGGATTCTGATAAGTCTTCTTATCAATATTTGTCGCTTTATGCACTTGATTATTTACAACATAACCTGGCATTAAATGTATCACATCGCCTATTTTTTAAAAATCTTACTGCCAGTTGGGCTTTTGTTTATCAGCAACGCAACGGAAACTATCTTGATTACTCATTGGGGGAAGTGGTGAATTACCAGCCGGTTAACCGTATAAACCTGAAAGTAACCTATCAGCATAAATGGGCACGCTTTTATGTGTCTTGTCGCAATATTTTAGATGATAAGTCGATTGACTATGCCAATATTCCTCCTGCAGGATTGTGGGTTGTTGCCGGACTAACGTCCCGAATTGATTTCGCATCAAAAAAATAGAGTGGCATTTTCGAAGATTGCTATGTAGCTTTTTTGTAATTTCGATGCTTTTCTAAATAAAAAACATACAACATGAATCGAATTATACTTATTACCGGAGCAACCAGTGGCATTGGCAAAGCTTGTGCTTTTAAGTTTGCATCACAGCAGGACCAAATTATTATCACCGGAAGGAGAACTGATCGATTAAAACAATTGGCATCGGAACTTGAAGCAACGTATGGAGTTCGTGTGCTACCGCTCACCTTTGATATCAGAAATAAGGAAGAAGTGGAAAAAGCCATTAAAGGGCTTGCCCCTGAATGGAGTCCTATTGATGTGTTGGTGAATAATGCAGGCTTAGCTGTTGGACTTAATCCTGTTCAAGAGGGGGTTGTTGACGATTGGGAACGAATGATCGACACCAATATAAAAGGCTTGCTCTATATCAGTAGGGCAGTTTTACCCGGAATGATTCAGTGCCAAAGTGGCCATGTGATCAATATTGGTTCTATTGCCGGTAAGGAAGTTTATCCCAATGGCAATGTATATTGTGCTACCAAATTTGCAGTGGACGCACTTACTAAAGGCATGCGTTTGGATGTAGTGAAGCACAATGTTA
>JBFHGX010000066.1:0-20157 GCA_041582875.1 Bacteroidales bacterium
CCAATGGTAGAAGCCGCATCAAGCGCATTGCGCAACACATGTTTTGGCACCTTGCTAACGGGAACAGTTTCGAAGGATCCTGAAAGGCTCTTACCGCTTGAAGTATGGTTATAAATTTGCCAATGACCGCGTGCCATAAAGTATTTACAGGCAAAAAGCGGATCGCCATTGAGCACACCAATACGCCAATCGAAATCGGTGGGCAAAAACTCTTGAGCCAAAACAATGGCGGTTTTTTCAAAAAGTGCAGCCAAAATTTTATGGTAATCCGCCTCATCCGAAGCCTTTCCCATACCATGGGAAAATGAACCATCGGGAACTTTTAAAACGATAGGAGAACCTAATACCTGCACAATTTCATTCCAGGAAATGGGAGTAGATCGAAAAATCAAATGTGATTTAGGTGTTGGGATTTCCTCTTTATCAAGCAACTCTTTTAAATATACCTTATTGGTACAACGAATAATCGAAAGTGGATCGTCGATCACAATCATATCGGCTTGTTGCGCCAAATGTGCCATCCGGTAGGTAATGTGGTTAAGCGAAGTGGTTTGACGAATAAAAAGGGCATCATATTCCATCAACCGGTATACATCCTGTTCGGTGATCAACTCAGCGTTGATGTTCATTTTTCGGGCCTGTTGCTGAAATCTTTTAATAGCACCTTTATTGCTAGGAGGCATGGGATCATCAGGATCGATAAGGATAGCCAGATCGTAACGTGCCGGTCTTCTGGCTCTGGGCTGTCGCCAAACCTTTTTACTGAAAGCTTCCAATGCTTGAGCAAAACTGTCCTGTTGAGCATCATCCAACTCATCAAGCCCCAACGGCCGAACGGATTCAATTTGGTTTTTTTCACGAAAAGCAAACTGAACCCTCAACATGGGACATGGATTTTGCTCAAAAATAGCCCGAGCCACTTTTTCCATGGCGGGTTCGTTGGTGGTGCCAAAAAACACATCCAAAGTTACCTCACTATTAGCATTGGCAGAAATGGACTGCATCCATCGATAGGCGATTTTTTGCATTTGATTATCGAGTCGCATAACCGCTCCCGTTTCCAAACGGTTAATCACTTCAATATCCGGCATCACTTTATGTCCACGTGCTTGAGCCAACAACGAACAATAGTAACCTTCGGAGTGGTAATCAAGTTTATTGCAAAGGTTGATTACAAAGAAATGTTTCTTGTTAAGCTCTTGATCTTGAAGATAGTCTCCGGCTGTAAGAATGCTGTCGGTATCGTAATAAGGTTTCCAACGATCCAGTGAATCCAGCACAATTAACGTTGTATTCATAGCAATAATTGATTGTGTTTTATTTGGTAAAAGTCGCATTTTTTTCATCTGTTTAACCTCTTGTTTAAAAAAAATGAACTCGTAGAATATTCATGGATTTAAATCCGCAAACTGTCAGTATATAAGTGACTTATTAACAAATATTATTAATATCCCCCAGCTATAAATTCATCTGCTTTTTAATCCTTGTTATATTTGCCAAAAATTCTTAAAAATGAAGCACGTTATTGCCATTGCCATCATCGGACTCATGTTCTTTTCCGCTTGCGATTCTGAAATCAAAGAAACATCTGTGAAAACAGCACCGAAAAAATCAGAAAACGAAATTGTTGTCACCACCACAGATGATGCGGCACACATCACTTTTCCATCAGAAAATGGCATCTCCGACACTACTTTTTCAGCGCAGCGTGAAGACAACACTTCGCCTGAAGAAAAGGCTAAAAACCTGATCATGCGTAAAGCAAGAACTGCATTTAACAAAGGGCTTGAAAGCTATCAGACAGGCGAATATACCGAAGCCATTAAATCGTTTCAAACCGTTCTTGAATTCGATCCTGAAAACGCCAAAGCTTACTTTAATTTAGGGAAAATATACGCCATGGAAGGTCAAAATGATTTGGCTATTTCGTATTACCAGGATGCGGTGGAATACAACCCCTCCGACTCGGCTTCGCTACTTGGAATTGGGATGGCCTATTTTAACAAAGGAGATTTTGGACAATCAGTTGAGTATTATAACCGCGCACTCAAAGTAGCACCCAACTATGCTCTGGCCTATTACAACCGTGGGACAGTTACAGGCCAAATGAAAAATTATGAAGCAGCTCTTTCAGATTTGAATAAATCCATTGAACTCAGCCCGAACGATCACCAATCATTTATGAATCGTGGATTGGTATATTATTATACCAATCGCTTGGAGGATGCCTGCAAGGATTGGAATAAAGCCGCATCGCTAGGTAATCCGGAAGCTGAAAAAGCCGTTCGGATTTACTGTACACCCAAAGAAAAATAATCTAATACAAAAAATTATTGTACGGATAACGGATGGAGTGAACCTCCTTTATTTCATTGTACATCAACTGTTTTAGCTCATCGAACTGCTCTTTAGTCTTGGCCGAAATAAAGATACACGGATGGTTGTCTTTGGCCATCCAACTTTGTTTAAGCGAATCTAAATCGCGTGAAGCAGTACCTTCTAAATCATTTTCATCGGATGCTTCAAAAGTATAAGCATCTACCTTGTTAAAGACCATGATTACACTTTTTTCACCTGCACCAATTTCAGCAAGCGTCTGGGTAACTGTTTGAATTTGATCTTCGAATTCGGGATGTGAAATATCTACCACATGCAATAAAATGTCCGATTCACGGACTTCGTCGAGCGTTGATTTGAAGGATTCTACCAAACTGTGAGGCAGTTTACGAATAAATCCAACCGTATCCGAAAGCAAAAAAGGGAGGTTTTCAATGACTACTTTTCTAACGGTAGTATCCAATGTTGCAAACAGCTTGTTTTCAGCAAATATATCCGACTTACTCAACAAATTCATCAACGTGGATTTGCCTACGTTGGTATAACCCACCAAAGCAACACGAATCATACTTCCTCGGTTTTTCCGCTGAGTTGACATTTGTTTATCGATATCAATCAAGCGTTTTTTTAGCAACGAAATTTTATCGCGGATGATGCGTCGGTCGGTTTCAATTTCCGTTTCACCCGGACCCCTTAACCCAATACCACCTTTTTGTCTTTCAAGGTGAGACCACATACCCGTCAACCGGGGTAATAAGTATTGATATTGAGCCAATTCAACCTGAACTTTGGCATGTGCTGTTTGGGCGCGTTTCGCAAAAATATCTAAAATAAGGTTGGTTCTGTCGAGCACCTTACACTCCAGATCTTTTTCCAGGTTACGCAATTGAGAGGGACTTAACTCATCATCAAAAACCACCAGATCGATTTCAGCAGCTTCTACATAAGCTTTAATTTCTTCCAGCTTACCGGTTCCAACAAAAGTTCTTGGATTGGGTGTATCGATGGCCTGTAAAAAACGAGCCACAGGAATTCCTCCTGCCGTTTCCACCAAAAATGATAACTCATCGAGGTATTCGTTGGCCTTGATTTTATCCGTTTCGCGGGTAATCAATCCAACCAGGATCGCTTTTTCCTGCACAGCACTAACAGTTTTCTTTTCTATCAAGTGAATGTATAATATTTTCTGAAACCAATAATTTGTCTAACTTCTTCAACAGTAGCGCGGCCACTTGCCCGGGCCTTTTCGGCACCTAAATTCATTACTTGGGTAATATAATCCTGATCTGCACTTAGCTCCATAATCCTTTCTCTGAAAGGAGTAGTAAAGGCAATCATGTCTTCGGCCAATTGCTTTTTCATATCGCCATAGCGAATAGAGCAATTGTTATATTGATCGTTAAAATAATCCACTGTATCAGGTGTTGAAACCGCTTTCATCAAAGAAAACAAGTTCTCGATGGGTTCCGGTTTTACCTGATTCATTTCGGTTGGACCACTATCACTAACTGCACGCATAACCTTTTTACGGAGCGCTTTCGGGTCGTCATTCAAGAAAATTGCATTGCCTTCTCCTTCCGACTTGCCCATTTTTCCTGAACCATCCAAACCAGGAATTTTCACTAGTTGTTCACCAAAATTAAATGCAGAAGGTTGAGGAAAGAAATCGACACCGTACATGTGATTAAAACGGCGGGCAAAAGTACGGGCCATTTCAAGGTTTTGTTCCTGATCTTTACCCACAGGCACTTTATCAGCCTTATGAATAATGATATCTGCCGCCATCAGGGTAGGATAGGTTAACAAACCAGCGTTCACATTTTCGGGTTGCTTGCGGGCTTTATCCTTAAAGGTCGTCACCCGTTCCAATTCACCCAAATAAGCATTCATGTTTAAAAACAAATACAATTCAGCCGTTTCCGGAAGATCGCTTTGAAGATACAAAGTAGCTTTTTCAGGATCAAGTCCGGCAGCCAAGTATTCGACCAATACCTGTCGTACATTATTTTGAAGATTCCCGGGTGTGGGATGTGTTGTAAGCGAATGATAATCAGCAATAAAAAAGTAACAGGTATGGGTTTCCTGCATTTTTACAAAATTTTTAACTGCACCAAAGTAGTTCCCCAGGTGCAGGTTTCCGGTAGGACGAATACCGCTTAGTACAATTTCTTTCTTTTCCATGGCGCAAAAGTAATAAAAAGCAGGCGATTGTTAACTTCTCCCTATCATCGAAACCAAATGTGACATGCATCATTAATAAATACGGTAATTACCCTAGTTGTTTAGGTCTTTTCCCCTAACAGATCAACCCTACAACCCCCCTACTTTTGCCCTAATTGTTTTGCACAAAGCACGATAAAGGGATGTACTCCTTTTAACACTAACCTAAATGTTACAACAATGAGAAAAACAGTACTGCTTTCACTCATCTTTGGTTTCGTTATCCTAATGAGTAATCCTGTTCAGGCAGGAAAAAAGAAAAAAGAGAAAAAAACCGATTGGTCCACTTACAATTTTCTGGAGTTGATAAAGGGCAAAGTCCCCGGACCTGTCAAGAAACGCTATGAAGGGGTCAAAAGGGTGTATATAGCTGATTTGGTTATCAACCAACAGGTGTTTTCAAAATATTCAAAAACATCCTATGGTGGAATGAGCCATGGTACGTCTACGGCCAGAATGAAAGTAAATCTTGGTGGAGTCGATTACAAAGCCTATCAGGAAGCGGTAGCCAAATTATACGATGAATTAGAAAAGTATTATATCGAACTGGGATATGAAATTGTAACTGAGGAAGAAGTAATGCAAACAGAACTTGTTAAAGAATTGGAACCTGATAAAAGAATTGTTGCAGCCAACGCCAGTGAAGTGGAGCCTGTCCGGTTTGGCGATGGTGGACTGAATAAGTATGTGGCAGTACGTCCGGCCAACAAACTTGTGGTGTACAACGATGCTAACAAGGATAAGCTAACCAAAGGTGCTGCTCCCTGGAAAGTATATTTTAATCTGGCCAATGAGTTGAATGCCTTAGTGGTAAGCTATACGTACACAGCTACATTTGTGGTCATGGGTGGAAAAGGAGGCTATTTTAACACCAAAGCTAGTGTTGGAGCTATGCCAGCCATGAGCATTTATGGTGGAAGCATGTTGACCCTTGTTCCTTCCTCCAAAAAAACACAACCCACCTCAGGCGATTTTTATCAAGAAGAAGGAATAAATGGCAACAACAATGGATGGATTTCACCGGATGGTTTTGTGGAATTGGACGAAAATCAAAATAGCCTATATTGGTCGGGGAGCAGCAGCAAATCGTTGGAAAACGTTCTTATGGTCACCCAAGTACCTTTCCTTGAAGAAATATCAGTCATGACCAACGGATTAAATAAAGCTATGACCACCCAATTTATAAACGATATCAAATAACTATCCACATCCAAAACACTTCTTATAAAAAAACTAATTTTTTATTCCTTGTCGGGTTGCTGACCATTTCCGCCTGCAATTCCAATTCCGATGATCCAGCCAATCCATCACCTTCTACCTGTGATGTACCTGAGTGTTCACCAGCGCTTTTAGCGGATGAAACCACGGCCATAATTCCAGCAAGCTTACAAGGAACTCACCATTTTATTTATGGCTATCAACAAGATGGATCTCCTTTCTCAGATGGAACCCAAGCAACAATTACATTAAACAACAACGAACTTATTGTTGAAATTGAAGGAGAACAGTGTATTACACTTAAAAATCCGGCCCTTCGGTATGGGAACAACAGTGATAATTATTTCTTTAAAGACGACTGCAATCAGAATATTTGTTACAATGTTTCGGCCAATACGGATAAAGTTATGAATGAAATAAATATGCAACCCGTTTCAGGAACTGGTGGGTTTGGTCAATTTATTTTAGCTAAATAAGGCTATTTTATATAGATAATTAAGCCAAAAACTAAACTTTTTTAGCTTAATTTAGGTACAAACCACAGGCTGATACCGTTTTGTATTTATTGAATAATAAGGGGTTACCAAAACCATAGCACACATTTATTCATATTAAATTAACAAGTAAACAGTATTTTTCTACTTTTGTCGACAATATACTTTCAGCACACGGCCGATGAAAAAGGATTTAAAAGAGTTTATTACTACTATCAGAAACCTGACCAATAAGAAAGGTATTGAGGCTGTTACTTTGTCTAAGCTCCGTAAAAGTCCTGAATTTGAAAGCCAAATTATAACCCACAACATCCAATCCGACGAACATCTGGTTGAACTGATTTTGGAGAATGAGCGTCATATGTTTGAGGTCATCTTTAAAGATTTCAACTTCGACGGTAACGAAGATGCCATCGACATCCTCTTCACGGTTAGTAAAGAAATGTCGGCAAAATTCAGAAATCTGAGTCCTTCTGTTACCCATGAGTACCAGTTTAAATTTCCCATTGTTTATCAAAAACATTTGAAAAAAAGGATCGGTTTTATCAACGAGAAAATTCAGATTAACATGCAAAAGGGCATCAGTCAGGGAATGTACCGTGATGACTTGAGTGTGGAATTGGTAGCCCGAAGATACATCAGTCGCTTGCTGGATATTCACGATGTGGAAAGTTTCCCCCCAGAACAATTTTCATTTAACACATTGTTTGATCAGATGTTTGAAAATTTTGTAACAAGCATTGCTACTCAAAAAGGCATTGACTATTACAACGAAAAGAAAAGCAACGCCCGCTTTTAATCAATAATCAGTTTTCGGGTCACCCTTCTGTTTCTGGAATCAGCTATAATTACCAAATACATCCCGGCAGGTAATGATTGTACATCCATGTTTAGTTCGTTGGTACCATGTTCCAATTGCCTGTTCAACTTGATGACCTCCTTTCCCCATAGACTATATATAACCACCTCAACTTGAGACCTTTGTTTGATCGAAATCTGAAGATTCAACTGAGCATGTACAGGATTATTGAACCTGACCTCCTCAAAATCCGTTGACAGCCATTCGGAAATTCCCAGTGTTTTATCCACAGCTACTTTCATGGTAACCGGCAGGTGATCTGAATTTTCGTAAAGTGCCGTAAGCACATCTGCAGGAACACTGGTGTTGGTTGGGGAATCAGTCAAATTTTTATTGAAATGTAACCCGTCCTGTCCCACAGTTCGGTATGATCCCGAAATATACCTCAGGTGCTTGGCTCCAAATTTTAAATTGTTTGACATCAGTAAGAAATCGAACCTGTCGTCCATTCCTCCCGAAGATGCACATCCTGAGCTGGTATGGGTACTCTGTGTATGAACCGACGCAAAGGAAGCATTGTTGTTCCAACTTCCGGGTTTATCGATGGGATCGTTGAAACGCAAGGTGGAATTGGGATATTGGGTAAAGGTTTGATAGGCAGCCTCAGAGCTGGTATACACATTAAAATCACCACTCAATAAATAGTTTTCATCCTGACCATAATTTTCCAGAAAGGCCATCGTATTTTCAGCCATTTGATTTCGGGTTTGGGCTTCTTCGGCTCCATTTCCAGCCTTGAGGTGAGCCACCACACAAGTGATAAAAGCTGTATCACCCAAACTCAAATCATCGGATTTGTAGTATAATGTATACACATCTATGTCACGAATCAAGCTTTGGGCAATGACATGGGAGTGAAGGGCCAGCTTTTCATGATTATAAAACAACAAATTGACCAAGTAGGGCGAAGCCTGGTATATAAAATTGGCCATTCGGTACTTATCACCTCCGGCATTCACACCCACATCCAATAAATGCTGATGCATGGCCTGCGATCCGGTTACCTCATTCACTGTAAATACATCAGGCTGAATATAATCGACAATTGTTTGAATATAAACGTCTTTTGCTGAAACGGGATTATCCTCCTCAGTACAATAACTGGTATAATTGCCATAATTAAGCAAGTTGTATTGCAGGAAAGTAAGGGTATCTTGGGCAAATAACTGTGATCCGACTACTAGTAGAATCGCAAAAAGGAGTTTTTTCATTTTTATCAGGTTAAAAACAAAGATAACCATTTTACTTCAATTTATATCACAATCCAACTCCAATTAAAGTTGCAACCATGGGAATCTTTCTTAATTTTAACCCATATTTTTTTTAAATCATATTTCATGCTTTTCGGTAAATCAAAGGAAAAAAACTTTAAGTTTAAAAGCCTACAATCCTATGCCTGGGATCGCGCCATGGGCAGCAAACGTAAATTCAGAAAGGTTTTCGATAAAAACGAAATTAACTACCTGAGTGCCGAATTGGCTTTTTACAATAAGTTATTCGATGAAGAAGAATGGCAGGCCAATATTCAATTGCGCGCTATAAAAATAAACGGTAACGAAGACGATAAGGAAATCTGTAAGAAAGAGGAGAAAATCACCATTTCAAAAGAGGATAACATTGTAACTTACAACTTTGGCTGGGGCGAGGATGAACATGGAAAGTATTGGAAACCTGGTAAATACCAATGGATAGCTTGCGTTGATGAAGAGGAGGTGGGAAGCACTGACTTTTTTATTGAAGACTACGATCGCGTAACTGAAAAAAACAACCCCTATTTTGAAGCAATTACTTTTCGGACTTATGAAGCTCCCAAAGGCGATCTGGATGAGAGCGACCGCGATTACCTTAAGGCATTTAATGCCCAAGAAACCCGCTACATCATGGGGGAACTGCGGTTTTTAAACAAAATCACCGACGAATGGGTATGCGAATTATTCTTCAATTTCATTGATGATACCGGACAACGTATAGGCACCTCGGATACCATGGTATATATTACACCCAAACATGGTGTTGGCGAGTGTTTTACAATTACCTCCGGATGGGGATCAGAAAAAAAAGGCACCTGGATTAAGGATAACTATCGTGTAGAGGTTGTTTTTATGGATACCATTGTAGCTGTGATTCCTTTCACGGTGGGTGATTTATTTGTAAAGCGCATCAGTGAATACGAAGCCTTACTGAATGAAGACGTAATCGGACTCTTCAATCCCAGCCATGTTTCACCCCAAACGCTCAAAAGTAAGGAGGAAAAAGAGGACACCGACGAAAGCAACAGCAGCGAAAATCAAAAAGAAGAAGTGGATGAAAATGAAGAATTATCCGTTGAAATTGAGATTGATGATCGTCCGCTTTCGGAAATACTGGCCGACCTGAATGGATTGGTTGGTCTGGAAAATATTAAAAACAAAGTACGTGAATACGTTGATTATGTAAGCTTTTTGCAATACCGAAAAGAGCAAGGTTTTCATGATGAAGACGAAATAAGTTTGCATAGCGTCTTTACGGGAAATCCGGGAACAGGAAAAACTACTGTGGTTAAGCTATTGGGTAAAATTTTCCATTCGATGGGATTGCTCTCCAAAGGACACGTTCACGAGGTAGAAGCCAATGATTTAATATCTGGTTTTGTCCGTCAAACGGGAAAAGATACCAAAGAAGCCCTTGAAAAAGCACGTGGCGGTGTCCTGTTTATCGACGAAGCGTACGCCTTGTTCAAGGATGGAGCCACCAACGATTTTGGACCTGAAGCCATTGCTGCACTCATTACTGAAATGAGTGATGGCAAGGGTGATTTAGCTATTATGGTAGCAGGTTATCCAAAAGAAATGGACTCGTTCATCAAGTCGAATCCGGGATTAAAATCGCGTTTTAAGCATTACTTCCACTTTGATGATTATACGCCAGAGGAATTGGTTGAAATTGCTCAATATGCAGCCAAAAAGAAAGATGTTAAGCTCAGTACCGAGGCTCAAAATAAATTGCTTAAGCTCGTTACCCAAGCCTATCGTAAACGAGATAAAAGCTTTGGAAATGCGCGTTTTGCATCCGCATTAATCGACGAAGCCAAAATGAATATGGGTGTGCGTGTGGTTAAACAACATGATCCTGAAAAACTTAATAAGAAAATCCTTTCGGTGATTCAACCCGAAGACATCGAGGATATGGACGAAACAGCTACAAAACATAAATTAGCACTTCCCATTGACAACGACCAGTTAAAAGTTGCATTAGAAGAACTTAACCAGCTTACCGGATTGGAAAACATCAAACAAGAAATCAATGAGCTGGTTAAACTGACACGTTATTACAAGGAAATAAACCGCGATGTACTCAAAGCCTTTTCGATGCACAGCATTTTTACCGGTAATCCGGGAACAGGAAAAACAACGGTAGCGCGTATCATGGGTAAAATTTACAAAGCGTTGGGATTACTCGAACGCGGACATTTGATTGATGCCGACGGAAGCGCTCTGGTTGCTGGCTTCGTGGGACAATCGGCACTCAAAACAAAAGACCTGATTAAAAAGGCCCAAGGTGGAATATTGTTCATTGATGAAGCATACTCGCTAACCGATGGAAATAACAATGACTTCGGTAAAAAAGCGGTGGCGGCACTCATCAAAGAAATGGAGGATCAGCGGGGTAACTTTAGCTTGATTGTCGCTGGTTACACCCAAAACATGCAAGAGTTTTTAAAATCAAATCCCGGATTGGAGTCACGTTTTGATAACACTTTCTTATTCAATGATTTCAACGAAACGCAACTCTACAACATCGTATTTAGCATGTTTAAAAGTAAGGGCTTATCTCCTGACAAGGAAGCAGAATCGCATTTGAAGTCGTATATTTCTCATTTATACCTCAATCGAAATCGCTTTTTTGGCAATGCCCGCTCCATGCGGAAATTGGTTGAAAAATCCATTCGAAATCAAGAATTGCGCATGGCCGATTTACCTAAAGATCAGCGAACAAAAACCACCATATCTACGGTAGTTTTAGCCGATGTTAAAGAGTTTGAACCACAAAAAAGTCAGACTAAACCTTCGCTGGGATTTAAGATTGGTGGGGAATAATCAAATAGAGGGCAAGCGTCGAAAGCGACCTTTATTTTACTAGAATTTCTATTCATCAACAGGAAGTATAAAGTCATAATTGCCTTCACCAACGGTTCTATTAAGCGTGGCTACAATACTTTTTACCTGGTCAAATGGTCCTGCTATAAATAATGGCTTTCCATCTTTCCCCAGTTCAACTTCGTCAATACCATCATCAATCAAATCAGAATCAAGCAGGTATTCTGCCAACTTGAAATCTTTACATGGCTGAATTCCAATTGACTCCGCATAATCAACTGCGGCATAAATATGATTATGAAAAGTTGCCGGAGTAACGTCTCTAATAGAACTAGTTTGCACAATACGCGATATTATTTCATCTATATCAAAAGACGTTAAGTTGGCATTCACAATTACGTTTTTTACACCGAGACAGTAAGTATCAACTAGAAAAAGCGCAATTGAAAAAAATCCACTGGGCTGTTTACGTATGATCATACATTGATCGATACCAAATTCATCGGAATTGGTTGCAATAAAACATCTCTCAATAAGTAATTTTCGTCCATTGGTTGTGATGTATTTTTTAAGGGAAAAAGCGCACATAAAAAAGATTTCCAAGTTTACTGTTGCAAACATAAACAAATCTTTGCCCCTACCCTTCCTTTTCCAATCGATCAATCATCATTTGATCGGCTTCGGCCAAGTCGTCCATGCCCATAACCTCGTATATCTCCTTGCGCATCATATAGGCCAATAAACACCTTGAATCCAGTTCAATGGCCTGATTACAGTCGTCGATGGATGGTTTGAGTTTATTGAGGTAAAAAAGCGATCCTGCCCTACAGCACAAATAAAGGGTTTCATCTGGTTTTAAGTTGACCGCCGTATCGAAATCAATCAATGCCGCCCGATGTTGATCTGTTTGGGTGAGGATTTCGCCTCTGATAAAATAGTAGAAAGGGTCAGACCTGTCAAGTTCAATGGCGCGGCCAATTTCCTCATAAGCTTCGGAATACTGACCCATATCCTTGTGAGCATTGGCCTTTTCATAATATAAAAACGCACGATCAGGCTCCATCGGTAACTGTTCAGAAACACGACGAATCACTTCCTGGGGAGTTTCCTCCCTTTCCTCATCATCTTCTACTTCCTTTTTATCCAGAAAGTCGGCTGCCACACCAATCTCCTCATCGCCCATGGTAGGCGGATGTCCGAGAGCCTCCAAGTAACTTGCTAAAAAGCTAGTAAAATCAGGTGCTACCATTCCCCACGTAGAGGGAAACTCCTCATGATAGGCATCAAATACTGGAGACTCATCCCCTGATTTGTCCCCATAAACAAATACCAACAATTCATTGTTGGGAAGTGAACAAAAGGGAATGATGGGATAAGGATGGGTAACAGCCCTGTCTACTTTCCACGATCGGTTTTCCAGTTGGGCATATCTTTGTGTAATTTCCTCGATGGAAAGCAAATACACAGCATCACCTTTATACATTTCGTAGTCGGCATGGGTTTGCAGAAACTCGGACTGATAATCGTACAGCATCATGCCACCATTGAATTTGGACAAAAACCGCTTGTGCGATTTGGGAAGGCTAATTTGAAATTTTTTTTCAAACTGCATGATTTTATCCTTTGATGCCGGCTTAGCAAAGTGGGTAAAATAATCAGGTTCCAGCCTCATTCGATCGAGCCGTTCTAGTAGGATATCTATATGTTTTTTAGTCATAATGATTACTCGTCTGGATATAAACGGGGAATGTCATCCTCACGACTCGCTTTTCGGCTAGTTCGCTTAACCGTCGGCTTTTTTCGGGTAATGACAGGTTTCCTCAAGGGCTTCCGCTTTTCAGTCTTCTTTGGTTGTGATTTTCTTTCCGATTCCCATACGTACAATTCGGACTTAAAACCTGACAAACCCTTTTGCAGGATTTCACCGGCAGACTCATCGCCGTCATCATCCCGATTTCTTTTGTTGCCACTGAAAAACAGAAACTTAATTACCTTATAAATCAAATAAATGACCGCAACAAAAACAATCATCGAAAGGACTGCTAAAGTGAGGTTCGACATTAATAAACACATCAGTCCCATATAACCGGCTCGAAGTAATCCTGTAAAACCACCCATTTTAATACTTTCGATCACAATTAAAATGGCCAAAGCCAAATACATGAGTGTTAAAAAGTTCAGATACCAAATGAAAGTTCCTGAGTTGAAAAAAGCCAAAAAACCCCTCTCACCCATGAATTGAAGTGAATAATAGGTCAGTACCATACCTCTGCTCTTCAAGAGCGCAACAAAAAGCAAAACCGAGATGAATGAAGCTGTTTTTAATGCCCACCAATTGGTTTTAAAATAGTTTTGATTTCCCAGAACCATGGCATAAAAATATTCAGGAATTGTGCCTATGCCAAAGGGAATCCGATAATACCAGTTAAAGCCATCAAAACGCCTACCTGATTTGGCCATGAGCCAATCATCCAACCGCTGCACTCCCATCATTCCATAGCGAACACCCACTGCAAGCAAAAAGGTAGACACTCCAAAAACAACGATGGAAATAAAAAAATTCAACATAGCAACATTATTTAATGGTCAGTTGGTTTTTAAAATATTTGATAAAAAAGAGCAAAACAAACAGGACAAACAATCCTATCACCAATAGTCCTGAAATAAAGCCTGCGAAAAAAAAGACGGCCATTAAAATAAGGTAGATAAATCCTCGGATTAGCCCTTTTTGTATTCCGAAAAGCAAAAGGCTTTGGCCAAACAATCCCACAATGGTTGCCACACTCAATATCAGTATTATCCATTGGAATACAGGCCAATCCCCCCGAAATAAAATCAAGTCGTTGGAAGAAAAAACATCATATAAAAAAACAGAAAAACCCAACAAAATGGCTATCCACAGCGGCCATGGTTTTTGCTTTCCCACTGTTTTTGAGTGTTCATTTACCAACAATTTCTCATCTAATAAATAAAGATACTTTTGCAGAAAATACAAACCAACCAAAAACAATAACCCGAGTAAAATGTTCATCCATTCATTGGAATGATAAGTAATCAATTGGTCTGTAGTATCCATTTTGTGAAGTATCTGTATTAATGGGTTTATTGAATTCTACCTATCGCCTGACCGGATGAATTATAGGCCATTTCGCCTGAATGACCACCTCCCGAACCGGAGCTGGAGAAAAACAAGTAAATGATAACCAAAATAGCCACTATTCCGCCGCTGATAAAACCAACAAAAAAGTACAGCCCCATCAGTACAAGATTTAACAATGAATAAAGGATGGCCGGTTTAACTTTAAATCTAAAAAAAGGTACGGCTACTCCAACCACCAGATTGATGACAAAAAGCCAAATGGTTATCCATAAAATCCAATCGATATAACTGGGATAATCGGCCCAAAAGCGCATCCCTTCGAATAAAAACCACTCTGTTTCGGTGGGTGAAAAAACCTGGTAGAATCCCCCAACAACCATTCCCAAAATAGCAGCATAGCCAATATATCTGGGTTTAGTTTTAACACGTTTTCCCGAATAACTCCTATTATAACACCAGTTATCCACTTTGTAAAAGTATTTCCAGAGAAAGAAAAGCCCAATAAAAAAAGCACCCAGTACTGACCAAACCTGCCACCATTCGTAATCGACACCGTTACTCAAGTCAATCCATTCATACTGACTTTTAAACTGAATTCCATCTTCAATTCTTTGCTTAATATCCTTACGGTTTACGTTAGAATCCTCAGCCAACAAGTTCCGTTTTATGAATGCCGTTTTTTTGTCGGGCGTGATCACTTTTACAAATCCAGGAAACTGATCGCTTTCTTCTAAAAAGATCATTTTTCGATGGGAATACCGATAAGGACCCAATCGCGTAGACAGGACTTCAGGATTTTCATATGCCCATACTTTTTCATACAATATGGCCAGCGAATCTCCTTTATTGATGGAGAATCCATTAAAAATTGCGGCCATAAAAAGCAATACAATAATGTACTTTTTCATCACAACAAATTTTTATTTTATGCTCCGCCCTGAAGCACCTGACTGAATAACGTAATGGTAAAAATAGTGAGTAAAAACCAACCAATAATGCCTTCAATGATGCAAATATACATGGCCAAGCCCTTTTCGGGCAAAGCTCCAAATCCAATAACCACAAAGCTATTCAAACTCATAATGAGTCCATTGAAAAACTTAACTACCAATACATAGGCCAAAAAAGAAACAACAATCAGAAAAATCATCAGTCCCGACCACACTTTTCGCTTGGCATTCAAACTGGCCCAATCTTCTTTTTGAAAATTAAAAAAAGTTATTAATCGTGGCATCATGATCATTCGCATCCGCCCAAGCAAATGTAGTGGCTCACCAAAAAGGACGATGGCTTTGGGAACCTTTCTATGTTTTCTAAGGTAATCTTCCCTAATTTCTTCCATAAGGTCAACATCAGGGACGTCCTTCTTTTTATACACCATTTTTATGTCTTTTTTGGAAGTTAGGTACTCAGCAAAAAGTTTGTATTGTTTGAGGTAATAACTGTAATTCATACCATCCCATTCCGAAAAAGTAAGCATATACAGAAAAGTAAACAACAACAACAGTTCCCAGGCCCGCCTGACCGATTTCCCCGGATTGGTAGCATAATCGCTGAAATAGGACAATACCTGATTTAACAACAAATTGACATAATTACTTGTAGAGGGATTTACCTTTTGGATATATCTCTGGCGAGAAGTTTCGATTTCTTTTATTTCCACATAAGATCCGTTAGCCGACTGTATATCACCCCGTTCCAGATAAAGCTTGTTGATTTTTTTATACATACTGATGAGGTCGTTGTACATCAGTGTTTTACCAAGCTGTGCATCGGTTTTAGCCTGATATGGAATCACCAAGTCACTTAACTCCGTTTGAAAAAGTGCAAATTTTTGTCCTTTTAAATTATCCCAAGGGATATTGGTGTTGGCTTCAGGGAAATCGAAATTTTGAATGCCGATATAGTTTTTCACCGCCAGTGAGTCGATGAGTAAGGCTTTCTCTACTCCCGCATCAGTAAAATTAAGAGAAGACATTTGATTGGAAAACATGGACAGCTTCCCCATTTCAGTACCTTCAAAATTCACAGCATACACATTGCTCAACTCTGAAGATACAAAGGTGCAATAGTCCATTTTCCATTCCCCAACCTCAATAAATGTAGCCAACAATTGATAATGAGTACGCTCTTCGTCCATTTTACTGAAAAGCAACGGATTTGCAATAAATTGACAGTGGTCAATCGTCATTTGTGCCACATTAGCACGTATAATCAACTGTTTGCTAAAGCGATTATTGGTCAGCCTGATGGCCGAAATCTGATCAAAACTATGCTCGAAAGTCAGGCTATTAACCACCTCACAATTCTCAAAAAGCAAAGGATAACCAGAAGTAATATTGCAATCGGAAAACTTCAGGGGCATATCAAAGGAACAGCCAACAAAATTGAGTTTTGCAAATTTCCATCCATAAAAAGTCAGCGGATTGTCGGCAGACAGTTCAAATTTACAATCATAAAAAAACACCTTATGGCCTTTGTAATCTGGCGCATTTAATTGATATTCTTGATAAAAGATTTTGTCCTCCATGAGTGACTCATCGTCCTCACCAATCACGATGGTCTTGTTGGTCAGGATTACATCTCCTTGCGAAGTAATAAGTTCTGACAACAACCGGGTAAGCGACATGATTTCGTTTTCAACCTGTTCTTGCTCTACAACCTCCTCTTCCAACACTTCTTCCTCTTCCTGACTAAAACAGGCCGTTGGAAGTTGAGATAAAAACAAAACAAAAATCAAAGCCATCAACAACTCAAATCGTTGCCTTTGTATTGATGCAAAAACCTCTCTTTTAACCATCACTTCTTTAAAATTTCCGTTTTCAAATTCAGTTTCTTGGTCACATGATCTTGGTCAAAATCCAACAATAAATCCCCAGTATCCTTAAATAGTTTTACCGTATTCATCGCATGCCAATTGCCAGGAACACCCACATCAATACCTGAAAAAACCTGAATTTCAACATTTCCACTTTTATACTTAATGACTTTTATACGCGCTTCGTTGTTGATTTTGATTTTATCAAATACCAAAGGTTGTCCGTCATCGGTTTTGATAATCACAATTCCGCTGTTGTTTTTGATGAACTGCATTTTACCAAAACCCTGATAAAACTTACCTGCATAATCAATAAACTGCGGGTTATGCGCTTTGAAAGTTTGTTGAATTTGTGTTCCCTTGATTTCAATGGTGTTGGCTTTGAGCAACTGCATGGCGGCAAACAAACCTGCAATGGTTTTTTCGTAATCCAACTTAACCAGTGTATCGTTCACGTTTTTTAATGCCATTCCGGCATCAAAATTTGCCCCGGTGTTGTAGGCAGTAAAATCATGGGTGTTCATTCCTGTT
Organism: Bacteroidales bacterium; assembly: GCA_041582875.1. Lineage (GTDB taxonomy): Bacteria > Bacteroidota > Bacteroidia > Bacteroidales > F082 > UBA6244. Next base: position 17,654 of record JBFHGX010000066.1, read on the forward strand.
GTTGCAAAAAACGATCCTTTTATTAAGGCACTTCCATCTGGCTCGGCCGTTAAACCATAATAATCAAATTGTTCCGATTCGCTAAACAAACGGGCCATGGTTTTTTCACCCTCCGAATTAAACCGAGCGGCAAACATAAAATCTGCACTATGATCGAGTTTATCAATTCCTGCTTTCTGAATCCAATCAAGTTTACCCTGTCGGGAGAACTGAGCAACAAATACATCCGGAGCACCAATGGCTTTAATCGTTTTTCCCTGCACGGTCAAATCATCTTCCAGATTTCCATAAACCATCAGATTACTGTCCGCCGAAAAGGCCAAATTAAAGGCCATGTCATTCCCTGAACCTGTTAGGGTTTCCACCCATTTGGGTTGATGATTTTTATCAAATTTGGCCAAAAAACCATCACGATTATCTCCGTTACCTGAAATTTGATCGTTTCCAAACTGTGCCTCTTCCACAAAATAACCACACACGTAAGCATTGTCATGATTATCGAAAAGTACATCTACCAATTTATCTCCTTGAAATCCACCTCCTTGATTGACCATTTTCCAGAGAAGTGCGATTTTTTCCTCTTCTGCTCCAGCATTGTTCACCAATATTAATTGTGGTTTTTGGCCTTGCACCTGAGTGAGCAACATCCCTACAGGAGCACCTGCAAAAGTAGGGTCAGCCACCACATAATCTTTTCCTTGCCATGTTAAAAAGTCGCCATCAGGCTGTTGATCAAAATGAATGGCCGTAGCCATGTGGCCAGGAAATCCAAGTGCAAGCACTTCCTTTTTCAAGAGGGTTTTCACCAGGTAGGTATATAAAACAGAGCGGTCTTCACAATCGGCATAGGGAAAGTGCAACAATTCATCAGCAAAAAAATACTGTTCATGATTAAAAACCTCATCATCGGTTTTGTACTCAAAAGCCTGTTGAACAAAACTCAACAACATGCCCGCTGATTCCACATCCGATTTTCCCTTTAACAATGGCTCAAACTGATGGATAATAGCCTCCTTGGTGGATTCGGTACATATTGAATTTAAGTAAACGGCAATATCGCATTGCGGAACCGTTTGATAAAAATCCATCATGACTTGATCGTATTTCAGTTTCACAAAATGCCGTTGACCGTCCCAGGCAAAACTCAACTGTTTGGTATGCAGTTGCTGATCGGTATTAAAAGGCTTGGCAATGCGCAAATCCATCACAATGTCCGCTTCCGGGAAATCGAAATCATAGGTGTTAATCACACCGGATTTCCCATCCACTACATAATAATTCATTCGGTCGAACGCCACATAATCAAGCTCATAAATGGTAAACAGCGAAGGAAGCAACAGGAAAGCCCGATTTTCGTGATATCCAATTTTAGCCTTATAACGACTTCGATTGAGCAATACCCACTGTAGCATGACTTGATCGTTGATGCGGCCGGGAAGCAAGGCTTGGGTGAAATTTTTGATCAGCTGAAAATACGCCCAATCGTTGGCATTAAGCAAATCCTTCACTTCGGAAAATTGGGCCAACAAATGATTATAATTGGTCTGACTCATTTCCATCCAATAGGCACTAATGTTTTCCGGGTTTAATTCCGTGATGCGAATCTCCCGCATGCGTGTATCCGACTTAAAATACATCGACCAAGCCAGCAAATCGACATCCGTTGAATCCGTTTGGAAATCAACTGCTTCTGATTTTTTTACTCCCGGCAACAAGGTTCCTTGCCTTACAGATAGTTGCCGTTCAGGAGAAATATAGGTAATTGAATTGCCCGTAACCACTTCTTCTTCGGTAACTTTTGGAATATTTACCGGTTTAGGAGCCCCCCCCTGCTTGGCCATTTTATCTGGTGTATACTCACCAAAATGCTTGTTCAGGTGATCGGCAAATTCCTGATCGATGGTGGCCACAAAATTGTCGAATTTCTGCTGGGTTTCTTGCTCAAAGGTGGTGTATTTTTCCCTGATTTGAGTTTTAAATTCCTCAAAAGTCTGGGCCTGACCCATCATGATGAAACCACATAAAAAGATCAGTCCAATAAAAAACGGTGTTTTTTTAGACATGATATTTGCGTATTCCCGCTGAAGGCGGATTAAAAGTCGAGTATTTTGTCGAGTTGATCAGCGTTTATCTTGGCTTTCGATTTCATTTCTTCACGCAGGATATTTTTGGCCATTTCTATGGCTGTTTCGTAGTTATATCCCAATGTAACCGTAACTTCAGTGTTTTTATCGATGGTACGAGAAGCTTCAAAAAGAGTAAGTGTACGCCCCATTTTTGATCCTACTATGGATTTAAATGTAGCAACCGTTTCGGTAACTGAAGCCGCATCTTCAGCATTTAGTTGTGCATTGGCCAGAGTGGTCTCCACCAATCCGGCAACTTCAACGCCAATTTGACCAGCTAGGTTAATTTTAGCTACTTCATAGGCCTGTAGTTTGGCAGCAGAATGGGTTTCACCAACAGCACGCGCATCTGCAATAAAATAGGCAGGCATACCATTA
>JBFHGX010000067.1:0-20107 GCA_041582875.1 Bacteroidales bacterium
AGTTTTCCATCGTAATACAACTATGGTTAAAGATGATCACCACCACCACGAAAGTGCGTTAAAAGTTAATGAAGGAATCGAACAACCGGCTCCTGTAAATCCTGCATTGTCAAAGGGTCTCGACCGTTTCCGCAAAAAGAAACCGTTGGTTGAGGAATTTTTGGAAGGTATAAAATCGGGAAACCGAAATATGCTCGGACAAGCCATTACCCTCATTGAAAGTGCAAAAATTGAAGATCAGAAACTAGCTTCTGAACTAATCAATAGATGCTTACCTTTTTCTGGAAATTCCATTCGCTTGGGAATTACTGGTGTGCCCGGAGTAGGTAAAAGTACTTTTATCGAAACTTTTGGGTTGTTTTTAATTGGCCTGGGAAAAAAAGTGGCCGTTTTAGCCATCGACCCCAGTAGTACCCGCACCAAGGGAAGTATCTTGGGTGACAAAACCCGAATGGAAGATCTGAGCGTACACGCCAGTGCTTTTATTCGTCCCTCGGCAAGTGCTGGTACTTTGGGAGGAGTAGCCCGAGCTACCCGCGAAGCCATGATTTTGTGCGAAGCTGCCGGATTTGACGTGATTTTAATAGAAACAGTAGGCGTAGGACAGTCGGAAACAGCTGTTTCACAAATGGTTGACTTTTTTATGTTGTTAATGCTTGCCGGTGGCGGCGATGAATTGCAAGGAATCAAACGCGGCATCATGGAAATGGCCGACATGATTGTAATCAATAAAGCCGATGGCGACAACCAACTTAAAGCCAATCTGGCCAAAAGAGAATACGAAAATGCCTTGCATTTATTTCCTCCGCTCGCCAACGGATGGGTTCCCAAAACCATTACCGCATCCGCGCTTAAAAGCATTGGGATAAAAGAAACCTGGGAAACGATTTCCGAGTATTTGAACCTAACCCAACAAAGCGGATTTTTTCAGTCAAACCGCCACGAACAATCCATACATATCCTTAAAGAAACCATATCTTCTACTTTAGAATCGCATTTTTTTAAGAATTCCCATATGGCACATCAACTTAAAATGATGGAAACCAAAGTTTTGTCGGATCAAATTAACCCCTATGAAGCGGCACATCAATTATTAAATGATTATTTCACCCAAATAGCCAGTCGTTTAAAAACTGAATAAATCAGCAAAATAATAACCGGTTGTTTGTTTACCTAATATTTCTAGATTTGCACCCGTTTTTCTAAAGGATTACGTACTTTTATCTTTTTAATAATCAGTAAATGAATATTATCATTGCAGGAGACGGTGAGGTGGGATTTTATCTTGCCAAGGCGTTGGTCGATTCAAACCACAACATTACCATCGTGGACCCCCACGAGGAACTGTTAAAAATGATTGAAACCCATGCCGATTTGATGACCATCGTAGGCGAATCAAACTCTGTTTCGGTGCTTAAGCAAGCCAATGTGGCAAAAGCCGATCTGGTAATTTCGGTTTTGCACGACGAATACATCAATATCCTTACTGCTATTTTGGCTAAAAAACTGGGAGCAAAGCGAACCATTGCCCGAGTGAACACTCTCGAAAACGTAAACGAGGAAAATAAAAAAATTTATGACGAACTGGGAGTAGATTTTTTAATTTCTCCTGAAGATATCGCCGGACATGAAGTAATCAACTTACTTCAGCAACCTGCAGCCACTGAAATATTTGAACTCTCAGGAGGAAGTCTTTCTGTTTTTCTTATTCGCATAGAACCTGATGCACCTGTGGTAAATAAATCGCTCAACGATATTGCTGTTGAAAACCAAATGCTTGATTTTCGGGCAGTTGTCATCCATCGAAATGATAAAACATTTATCCCTACAGGAGACACCATATTCTTACCACAAGACCTTGTTTATGTTATTACCAAACATGATGCTTTGGAACAATTGCTCAAGATGGGAGGTAAGAAAAAAATGGAAATTAACAATATCATGATCGTTGGTGGGGGTCGTGTTGGAAAAGTAATTGCTAAAAATCTGGAAAGTGAATTAAACATCAAATTGATTGAACAGGATCGGGAACGCTGTATAAAACTTTCCGACATACTTGAAGACACCCTGTTAATCAATGGCGATGCCCGCGATATTACTCTGCTTGAAGATGAAGGAATAGAAGGCGTTGATGCATTTATTTCGGTAACCAACAGCTCCGAAACCAATATTCTCACTTGCTTACATGCGAAAAAATTTGGAGTAAAAAAGACCATTGCCTTGGTTGAAAATCTAGATTACATCGAAATTTCTCAAAGTATTGGCATCGACACCATTATCAATAAAAAATTAAGTGCAGCCAGCTATATTATTAGGGATAGCATGGGCGATGAGGTTTCATCCTTAAAATGTTTAAGCGGAATAGCTTCTGATGTAGTAGAGCTAGTAGCAAAACCAGGATCGCCAGTTACAAAAAAACCTATTCGTGAACTTCATATGCCCGAAGGAACCATTATTGGGGGAATCATCCGTGGAAACGAATCATTTATCGCTCTGGGAAAATTTCAAATACAAGAAAACGATAAAGTGGTGGTATTTGCCATTCCTGCGATAAGCCATAAAGTGGAAAAAATGTTCCTTAAATCATCTTTCGGATTATAAAAACTACTATGCCCAACCGAAATCTCATTCACTTTTCCATTGTAATGAAGGTCCTCAGCTTCCTTTTGGTGATTGAGGCTTTGTTTATGCTAAGCAGCCTGCCCTTTGCCTGGTATTACAGCGAAAGCATGTTGCCTATCATGTACTCTGCTTTGATCACCGGGGGTATCGGAATAGTTGGCTGGTGGAGTGCCGGAAAAAAAGATCGCAAGAGTATTGGTAAGCGCGAGGGCTACCTTATTGTGGCACTTACTTGGGTGGTCATTTCAATATTTGGGTCCCTGCCTTTTATTCTAAGTGGCTCCATTCCTAACTTTACGGATGCCTTTTTTGAAACCATTTCTGGATTTACCACTACCGGGGCATCGATATTAACAGATATTGAATCGGTTCCAAAAAACATTTTGTATTGGCGTGCCATGACCCATTGGATTGGAGGTATGGGAATCATTGTGCTTACGGTGGCCATTCTTCCATTTCTAGGAATTGGTGGGTTGCAGTTAATGATTGCCGAAATGCCCGGAATTACACCTGACAAACTACATCCCCGGATGACTGCCACGGCCAAACGCTTATGGGGAATTTACGTACTATTTACAGTGGCCGAAATAGGTTTACTTTGGCTAGGCGAAATGGATTTTTTCGATTCGGTTTGCCACTCATTCGCTACCATGGCCACGGGTGGTTTTTCCACCAAAAATGATAGTGTTGCTGGTTTTAGTGCCTATTCGCAGTATATCATCATCGCCTTTATGTTTTTGGCAGGCACCAACTTTACCCTACACTACTTTTTTCTGCATGGAAAGTTAAAAAAGGTATTTTCCAACGAAGAGTTCAAACTCTACAGCTGGATTGTTGTTATGGTAACGGTTTTTCTTACCGTTGGTTTAATCGTATATAGCAATCCGGGCATCGAACAAGCTTTTCGCGACACCCTGTTTTCAGTGGTCTCCATCATTACCACTACCGGATTTGTTACGGCCAATTATTATGCATGGCCTTCTTATTTGTGGATGTTGATTTTTGCGCTGATGTTTATTGGCGGAAGTGCAGGATCAACAGGTGGCGGAGTTAAGGTCATCCGGCATCTATTGTTGGTACGAAATTCATGGCAAGAACTAAAACGATCTATCCACCCCCAAGGGATTATTCCGGTTAAATATAATGGAAAATCAGTGTCACAGCAAATGATTTTTAACGTGATGGCCTTCTTCTTAATGTATGTATTGATTTTTTCCGGAGGAACGGTCATGTTATCGCTTTTAGGTGTTGATTTTGAAACCTCAGTTGGGGCTTCCATTGCAACACTCGGAAATATTGGTCCCGGTATCGGACATGTGGGCCCTGTCGACAATTATGCATTTTTCGATCCTGCGGCCAAGTGGGTTTTATCGTTCTTGATGTTACTCGGAAGACTGGAGTTGTTTACCATCCTGATTGTTATCTCACCAGCTTTTTGGAGAAGATAAATAATTGAAACCTTTTTATATCTTGCTTTTAAATTGAGTGGAGTCTTTGTCTTTGCGGACGAATTCAATATAAATGCAATAATATGCAACAAATTGACCAAATTAATTGATCTTAAATACATATAGCATTATTTTTGACAAATTAAGGAAAAAGGATTCGGCATGAAAAAGGTGTTTTTTCTGATTGTTATTCAGGTTTTGATGGGATTTGGGCTATACGCTCAGGTAACCACAAAACAAGATCGGCTGAATACCTTATCAGGCAAATATCTACAGCAGGCTCAACATAACAAGCAAAAAGCCATCGAATATGCCAATGTTAACAACATACCCATCCGCATCGAAAATGACACCATGGTCATGGAACTCATGATGATTGATGAAAACGAGAAACCCCAATACAATGTCACATGTAATGCAAATGCTGCAGCTACTTCTTCCACCAATCAGGTCTATGCCGGAGGAGCAGCAGGCTTGTCTTTGGATGGTTCCGGAATAAGTGTTTGCGAGTGGGATGGGGGATCTGTCAGAACTACGCATCAAGAGTTTGGTGGGCGAGTGACCAATACGGATGCTGCTTCCATTAGTTCTCATAGCACTCACGTAGCTGGCACCATCATGGCCGCTGGGGTGAATCCCTTGGCTAAAGGGATGGCATATGCGGCTAGCTTGAATTCCTACGATTGGAATGAAGACGATGCCGAAATGGCCAATGAAGCTTCCAACGGAAACTTGCTAAGTAACCACTCTTATAGCTGGATTAGAGGATGGAGTGGAAGTACCTGGTATGGCGACCCCACCATCAGTACACTCGAAGATTATCGGTTTGGCTTTTATGACTACTCTGCGCGCAATTGGGATGAAATTGCAGTGAATGCACCATATTATTTGATCGTAAAATCATCTGGCAATGACCGAAATGATGTAGCTCCTTCAGGTGGTATTTATCCAGATGATGGGCCTTGGGATTGCATCGCCCAACGAGGAATTGCAAAAAACGTTCTGACAGTTGGTGCTGTAAACGATATTGTTTCAGGCTATTCCAACCCAACACAAGTGGTTTTGGCAAGTTTTAGTAGTTGCGGCCCTGCCGATGACGGACGGATAAAACCGGATATTGTGGCCAATGGAGTAGGGCTTACTTCTACCTATAGTACTACTGATGATTCCTATGCCTCTTTGAGTGGAACTTCCATGTCGGCACCAGCCACCACAGGCTCCTTGGCTTTGTTGGTTGAACACTATGAAAATATAAATAGTCCTGGTGCTCAAATGCGGGCGGCCACCTTAAAAGCCTTGGTGCTACACACAGCCGACGAAGCGGGTAGTTTTGATGGCCCTGATTACGAATTTGGTTGGGGATTATTAAATACCCAATCGGCAGCAGCAAAAATTACCGAAGACCAAAATACGGATGTGATATCTGAACTTGTCTTGGCCAACGGAGAAACTTTCACCCGCGAAATTACTACCACGGGCACCAGTCCCATTAGGGTTACCGTTGTCTGGACCGATCCACCGGGCACACCACCTGCACCTTCGCTCGATCCTGCTGATGCCATGTTGGTAAATGACCTTGATCTCAGAATTACGGAAAGTACAAACACGCATTATCCTTGGAAGCTGGATAAGGACAATCCCGAAGATGCAGCAACTCATGTGGGTGAGAATGATGTGGACAATGTGGAAATAATAGATATTGCATCACCCCTAACGGCCACTACATACACAATTACCGTTGATCATGATGGCACACTCAATTCGCCTCAGGCTTTTTCAATGATAATTAGTGGTGATATAAATAATGCCGTGGCACCCATAGCTGATTTTTATACAGATAATACACATCCGGCAACGGAACAAACCATTCAGTTTATCGATGCAACCCTTAATAATCCAACCAGCAGATCATGGTCGTTTTCACCAACAACTGTTGTCTATCAAAATGGAACTTCTTCAACTTCGGTAAATCCTGAAGTGATGTTTTCAGCAGTGGGAACCTATGAAGTGAGTCTTTCCGTTACAAATGCTTACGGAAGTGATACCGAGATAAAATCGGGATATATCACTGTAGGTGATGCGCCTTCTAATTATTGTGCTGCGAATTCCGAAAGTGCTTATGGATATATCAGTCGTGTGCAAATGGGTCGTGTTGACCATGCCTCTGGATTTTCCACCAATAGTCCCTATTACCAGGATTGGACAACTTATACTGCTGGTGTTGTCGTTGGCCATACCCACAAAATTACCGTAACCAATGGAAGTTATGATATGGATAACGATATTGCCATTTGGATTGATTGGAACCGAGATGGTGATTTTGAAGATGCCAATGAAAATATAATTTACATCGACAATAATTATGGTCAAGGGACATTTTCGATTGAGGTGCCCATTGATGCTGTGATTGGCAAAACACGCATGCGCATTCGAACCAAATACTATGATGATAATGCGTATTCCTGTGGGACAACCTGGTATGGTGAGGTTGAGGATTATTCCATTGAAATACACCCATGTATTACCTGGTCGGGTGCAACAAATAATAATTGGACCGAAGAAACAAACTGGGTTGGAGGAATCCTTCCAACATCTAATGATGGAGTTACCATACCAGCCGGAAAATCGGTTGTGGTTCCCAATGGAACAAATGCTGTGTGTTTTAGCTTGAAGCTTGATGGTAATTTAACCCTCGAAATTAACGGTAACTTAGAAATAGAAAATTAGGAAAACAGTATTTTCGACAACTTTAAAAAATAACCAAGAGGTAGGATTTTTGGTCAGCGGTTATGGGAGTTTTCCTGTAACCGCTTTTTTTTATTCGAAAACCAACTGAGCTAAATTCCTTGACCAACCTCTCCATCATTGTCCAAAAAAATCAAGCAACGCCGGCTTTGTGAAATTATTTGTTAATTTTTCACATATACTATTGTGCGCGCATAGCTTTTGTATTAACTTTGCCATGCACGCACAATATATAAATGTATGAATATTCAGGAAACTGTTGATTTTCATTTACGTAGCACTTTGTTTGCCATCAGGCGAATGTACAATGTACTGGCATCTGAAAACGGAATTACCCAAGGAATTGGCTATGTACTCATCAATATTGGTCGCGAAGGAGTTCCTGCTACCAAAATTGCACCCATGATGGGTATGGGTGTTTCGAGCCTTACCCGTTTATTAAAAAATATGGAAGAGGATGGACTCATTTTCAGGAAACCAAGTGAAGAAGATCGTCGGGTTGTGAACGTTTTTTTAACTCCAAGAGGCGTTGAACTTCGCAAGGAGGTTAAAAACGCCGTAATAGATTTCAATAACAAATTATCCGAAAAAATAAACCCCATCGACATGGAAGCCTTTACAAGGGTAAGTCAAATTATTAGAGACCAAGTCGAAAATGATCTGAAACTTCACAATGGCAACCAAATAGATAGTAATTAATCTTTCAACCTTAAATCATATGATACGTAGAATTAACAAAGTAGCAGTCCTGGGATCTGGTGTTATGGGCTCCGGAATCGCTTGTCATTTTGCCAACATTGGCCTCGATGTTTTGCTCCTCGATATTGTTCCTCGTGAAACAACGGATGCTGAAAAAGCAAAGGGCCTCACCCTAAACGACAAAATCGTGAGAAACCGTCTGGTAAACAACGCCCTGACAGCAGCACTTAAATCGAAACCTTCGCCCATTTACAAACAATTATTTGCCCAACGCATCACCACCGGAAATTTTGATGATGATTTGTCGAAAATCGCCGATTGTGATTGGGTAATTGAAGTGGTCATCGAACGACTCGACATCAAACAACAAGTATTCGAAAAGGTGGAGAAATTCCGCAAACCTTGTTCGCTGATAACCTCCAATACTTCGGGGATTTCCGTCGAAAAAATGATCGAAGGCCGTAGTGAAGATTTCCAAAAACATTTCTGTGGGACTCACTTTTTTAATCCCCCGCGTTATTTGCAACTTTTCGAAATTATTCCTACCAGTAAAACTTCTCCTGAAGTGCTCAATTTTTTAGCTGATTATGCTGTTCGTTTTTTAGGAAAAACGCCTGTTCTGGCCAAAGATACTCCCGCTTTTATTGCCAACCGGGTGGGTACTTTCTCCATCATGGAGCTGTTCAACAATGTGGAAAAAATGGGACTCACCATCCCCGAAATTGATAAACTCACAGGTCCGGTTATCGGTCGTGCCAAATCAGCAACCTTTCGAACGGCAGATATTGTAGGACTCGACACGCTGGTTCATGTAGCCAACAACATCCGTCAAATGACCCATGACGAATCAAATGACGCATTTAAAATTCCTGCCTACCTGCAAAAAATGCTTGATAACAGTTGGCTGGGATCAAAAACAAATCAAGGGTTCTTCAAAAAAGTGGAAGAAGATGGCAAGAAAAAATTCCTATCTATAGACCTTAACACGTTGGATTACGTGGAAGCTCCTCGTCCGAAATTTTCTATTTTTGAAAAAACCAAGGGCATCGACGATCTCCGTCAGCGCATGCCCATTCTGATTACTGACAAAGGCAAGGCCGGCGAATTTTACCGCAGCTCTTTTTATAGCCTCTTTCAATTTGTCTCGAACCGCATGCCGGAAATTACTGAAGATTTATATAAAGTTGATGATGCCATGAATGCTGGTTTCGGTTGGAAAATCGGCCCATTCCAAACATGGGATGCCGTTGGCGTTGGTGCTACTGCGAAAGCCATGGAGGAAGCCGGAAAAAAACCAGCCCAATGGATTTACGACATGCTCGATGCCGGAATTTCAAGTTTTTATACTGTGAAAGACGGTAAAAAATGCTATTACAATATTTCCACAAAATCATATAAAGAAATTCCCGGACAAGAAGCTTTGCTTTCGCTGGAAGTGCTTCGTACTTCACACGTTCTTTGGGAAAATACCGACACCACCATTTTCGATTTAGGTGATGGAATCCTGAACATCGAATTTCATACCAAAATGAATACCATCGGACAGGGTGTGCTAGAAGGACTTAACAAAGCCCTTGACATGGCAGAAGCTGACTATAAAGGACTTGTGATTTCTAATGAAGGTGAACATTTTTCAGCTGGAGCCAATGTGGGCATGATTTACATGCTGGCCATTGAGCAGGAATTTGAAGACCTCGACCTGGCGGTGCAATGGTTCCAGAAAACCACCATGCGCTTACGCTATTCTTCTATTCCAGTAATTGCCGCTCCTCACGGAATGGCGCTGGGAGGCGGTTGCGAAGTGTGTATGCACAGCGACAAAGTAGTAGCTCATGCCGAAACTTACATGGGTTTGGTGGAGTTTGGCGTGGGATTAATTCCCGGCGGTGGTGGCACCAAAGAGTTTGCCCTTCGTCTTTCTGACGAATTAAAAGAAGGAGACATCCGCACCAACGCTTTCCTTAATCGCTATCTCAGTATCGGTCAGGCCAAAGTTTCTACTTCTGCTTACGAAGCATTTGATTTGGGTTATTTGCGTCCGGGTATCGACGAAGTGATTGTGAGCCGTGCTCATCAGCTGGCTTATGCCAAAAAAGCTGCCCTCAATATGGTGGAAAAAGGATACACTAAACCTGTTCCGCGTACCGATATTAAAGTACTTGGTAAAGAAGCTCTTGGATTGGTTTATGTGGGTGCTGATGGGTTTACTACCGCCAACTACATGAGCGAACACGATAAACTCATCGCTGAAAAGCTGGGTATGGTCATGGCTGGAGGAGAAATTTCCGAAGCCTTAACCGAAGTATCCGAACAATATCTACTCAACCTCGAACGCCGTGCTTTCCTGGAACTTTGTATGCAACGCAAAACACTCGAACGCATCCAAAGCTTGATCACTTCAGGTAAAATTTTAAGAAACTAATACAGTCAATCACCAGAAAAATTAAAATCATGAATGCATATATAGTAGGCGGATACAGGTCACCCATCGGAAAAGCCCCCAGAGGTAGTTTCCGTTTTACGCGACCCGACGATATTGCCGCAGCAGTTATCAAACACTTGCTTGCCGACTTTCCTCAGATAGACCAAAACCTCATCGATGATGTTGTAGTGGGCAACGCATTTCCGGAAGCCGAAACTGGATTCAACATGGGACGCATGCTTTCGCTGATGTCCATGAACACAGTGGAGGTCCCTGGATCAACCATCAACAGATATTGCGCTTCCGGGCTAGAATCCATTGCCATCGCTTCCGCGAAGATTACTGCAGGCATTGCCGACATCATTGTAGCCGGAGGTGCCGAAACCATGTCGATGATTTCCATGGGGGGGTGGCGTCAGGTGCCCAATCCGGAAGTAGCTAAAAATCATCCCAAATGGTATTTAAATATGGGATTAACCAGTGAAATGGTGTCCAAAGAATACAAGATATCACGTGAAGAACAGGATGCTTTTGCCGTTAAATCGGTTGAAAAGGCGCTTGCAGCCATCGATCAAGGGAAATATAAAAAGGAGATTGTGCCCTTTACCATTAAGGAAAATTTGGTGATCGACAACAAACTGGTCACCAAAGAAAAAGTATTCGACACAGACGAAGGTCCTCGCCGGGGAACTACCATCGAAGGACTTTCTAAACTTCGTCCCGCTTTTGCTGCCAATGGCCTATCCACTGCAGGAAATTCCTCGCAAATGTCGGATGGAGCCGCCTTTGTGTTGGTAGTCTCTGAGAAGATTCTTAAACAATACAACCTCACTCCCATTGCTCGTCTGGTGGATTATCAGGTGGCCGGAGTGGAGCCTTACAAAATGGGTATCGGACCCATTGCAGCCATCCCAAAAGTATTGAAACATGCGGGTATGTCCCTCAATCAATTAGATGGAATTGAGCTTAATGAAGCCTTTGCTTCGCAGTCCATTGCTGTTATCAGAGCGCTTGGAATAGATGAAAGCAAGGTCAACGTGAACGGTGGTGCCATCGCTTTGGGTCACCCACTGGGAGCTACCGGAGCCAAACTCACGGTGCAGCTTTTGCATGAACTACAGCGTACTCAAGGAAAATACGGCATGGTGACCATGTGTATTGGCACTGGTCAGGGGGCAGCTGGAATTTTTGAAATGCTTTAATCTAAAATAACTCAACCAAAGAACTTTAAAAACACATCCACATGTCAGAACAAAAATCACTAAAAGGAGGCGAGTTTTTAATCAAAGAAACCCTTTCGCAAGACGTATTTATTCCTGAAGAATTTAACGAAGAACAACGCATGATGGCGCAAAGCTGTCGCGAATTTACCGAAACCCAGGTCGTACCTCAAATGGGCCAACTCGAAAAGCACGACCGTGAATTGCTTTCAAAACTGCTTAAGGAAGCCGGAGATCTGGGTCTGTTGGGCATTTCAGTACCTGAAGAATATGAAGGCTTTGGACAAAATTTTGTTACTTCCATGCTCACCGTTGAAGAAATGGGCAAAGGGTACAGTTTCGCTGTGGCTTATTCAGCCCACACCGGCATTGGCACTTTACCCATTCTGTACTATGGTACTGAAGAGCAAAAAAAGAAATACTTGCCTAAATTGGCCACAGGCGAATTCATTGGCGCTTACTGTCTTACCGAAGCAGAAGCCGGATCGGATCCCAATTCGGGTAAAACCAAGGCTGTGCTCAGCGCCGATGGATCTACCTATACGTTAAACGGAGTCAAAATATGGATTACCAATGGCGGTGTAGCCGATTTACTGATTGTTTTTGCTAAAATTGGTGACGACAAAAACCTGAGTGCTTTTATCGTGGAAACGGCGACTCCTGGTATCACCATTGGTGCTGATGAAGAAAAAATGGGCATTAAAGGTTCATCCACTGTTCAGATTTATTTCGACAATGTGGTGATTCCGGCCAATAACCTACTGGGAGAGCAAAATGGCGGCTTTAAAATTGCCTTGAATATCCTGAACTTGGGACGTATCAAGCTTTCCGGAGCTGCGGTTGGTGCCTGTAAAGGTACCATCAACCTGTCTCTTGACTATGCCAATGAGCGCAAACAATTCGGAACTGCCATCGCCAATTTTGGAGCTATCAAATACAAATTGGGCGAAATGGCCATCCGTACTTTTGCCTCTGAATCGCTTACCTATCGCGCAAGTCAAAACATCGATGACGCCATTCAATCCTACATGGAGCAAGGTTTAGACAAAGGAAAAGCTACTGTGGAAGGTATCCGTCAGTATGCCATCGAAGCCAGTATTGCCAAGGTTTATGGATCAGAAGTACTGGATTATGTAACCGATGAGGGTGTTCAAATATATGGTGGAATGGGCTATTCGGCCGAAACTGCTGTGGAGCGAGCATACCGCGACTCACGCATCAACCGCATTTTCGAAGGGACCAACGAAATCAACCGCATGGTGATTGTAGGCGAATTGCTCAAACGTGCCATGAAGGGCGAAATCGATTTACTAACTCCGGCGAAAGCCGTGGCGGGAGAACTCATGGGCATTCCTGATTTTGGCTCAGTTTCCACCGATTACTTCGAAGCCAAAAAGAAGATGGTGGTAAATTTCAAAAAGTCAATACTCATGGTAGCTGGTGCTGCCATTCAAAAATACATGGATAAATTTGCTGATGAGCAGGAAATTCTCATGGCTCTGGCCGATATGATCATCTATACCTATGCTGCCGAATCATCCTTGTTGCGCACAGAGAAACTGAGTCAAACAATGACAGACGAACAATTGGGTCTGTACAAAGACATGACCGATGTCTTCTTTTATGATGCTGCCGGTAAAATCAATAAATCGGGAGTAGATGCCGTAAATGCTTTTGCTCAGGGTGATGAACAGCAGGCCATGCTGATGGGAATGAAACGTTTTACCAAAGCCCCCAATGTGAATTCCATCGCAGCCCGACGTCGCATTGCTGATCGCATGATAGACGCCAATCAATATCCCTTTTAAGAAACTTGCTTTGTTCCTTTATCTGCCGGAACGCAGCACTACGCATTCCGGCTATTTAACCAAACTGTTATATGAAGTCTCCCAATAAAATTCAAGTTCTGGCCAACAATCGGTTCAAAATGAGGCTTTTTCTACTTTGGAATCTGCCACTGGCCTTTTTGACCCGATTGCACATTGAGCAAATGAACTTGGAAAAGGCTACGGTTTCTTTGCCCTACAATTACCTGAATAAGAATCCCTTTCGATCCATCTATTTTGCTGCAATGAGCATGGCTGCCGAACTTTCAACCGGGATTCTGGCCATGGCACACATTGAAAAATACCCAACTCCCACTTCGATGTTGGTATTGGGAGTCAGGGCTGAATTTGTAAAAAAAGCCACCACACGCATCACATTCACTTGCCTTCAGGGTAAGGCAATTGAAAAAACCATTGCCCGAAGCATCGCCGAAGCAGAAGGGAAAACCATTGAGGTAATGTCGGAAGGACTCAACACTCAAGGTGAATTGGTAGCCCGATTCTTTTTTACCTGGACGTTTAAACCAAAAAATACTCCCAACAACTAAATTTTACTCCTATGAAAGTGCTCCGAACCTTTGATATCCTAACACAACTGGTCGAAAACTACTCCAAAGAAGATGCCTTGGCCGTAAAACGCAATGGTAAATGGGAAAAATTCTCTACCGAGGAATATAAAAATATGGCCGATATGGTGAGTTACGGATTGCTCGCATTTGGTTTTAATAAAGGGGATAAAATTGTGACCATCAGCAATAACCGTCCCGAGTGGAACTTTTTGGATATGGGCATGAGTCAGGTGGGCGTGGTGCATGTGCCGGTGTATCCCAACATTGGAGAAGTTGAATATGAACACATACTGAGGCATTCAGATGCTAAAATGGTCATTGTTTCTTCTAAAGCATATTATGATATTCTTAAACCATTGGTAAAGAAGGCCGATAATGTGCAGAAGTTTTTCACCATCGATCAAGTGGAGGGAGCAACCAACTGGGAAAAGTTAGTTCAACTTGGCGCCGAAAACCAGGATGTTGACAAGTTGGAAGCCATCAAAGAATCCATTCATCCCGACGATCTGATGTCAATAATATACACATCAGGCACCACCGGAAGAAGCAAAGGTGTTATGTTGTGTCACCGCAATTTTATCAGCAATGTGGAAGGAACCACCAACCTGTTGCCCATCGAAAATCAGGATCGGTTTCTTAGTTTTCTTCCTTTGTGCCATGTGTTGGAACGGATGGTGAATTACCTGGTTCAACACAAAGGAGCTTCAGTATATTATGCCGAAAGTACCGACACCATTGGCGAAAACCTGCGTGAAGTGAATCCGCATGGATTTACCAGTGTGCCACGGGTGATTGAAAAGCTGTACGACAAACTCCTGTTAAAAGGCAAAGAATTAACAGGTATCAAAAAAGCCTTGTTTTTCTGGGCTGTAGATTTAGGACTGAAATATGAGCTGAATCAAGCGAATGGTTGGTATTATGAACTTCAAAGATCCATTGCTGATAAACTTATTTACAGCAAATGGCGCGAAGCTTTGGGAGGGAATATTAAGGTTATAATCTCTGGTGGTGCTGCTTTGCAAGAGCGTTTGGCGCGTGTGTTTAACGGAGCCGGAATCCCCATTATGGAAGGATACGGACTCACTGAAACGTCTCCCGTAATATCTGTAAATCAAGCACATTACCCCTACATGAAATTCGGAACGGTAGGCCCTATTCTAGATAATGTACAAGTGAAAATTGCAGAGGATGGTGAAATCCTGATGAAAGGCCCCAATCTGATGTTGGGATATTACAAGGCTAAAACAGTTACCGATGAAGTAATTGATGCCGAAGGGTGGTTTCATACCGGAGATATCGGAGTGCTACTAGAACACAATATCCTTAAAATTACCGATCGCAAAAAGGAAATATTCAAGTTGAGCACTGGTAAATATGTAGCCCCTCAGGTGGTTGAAAACCGCTTTAAAGAATCATCCTTTATTGAGCAGATTATGGTGGTAGGAGAAGGAGAAAAATATGCGGCTGCCATCATTTGTCCAGCGTTTCACTTTCTACATGCGTGGTGTCAACGGTATGGAATTAAATTTCGCGATAACAAGGAGTTAATTCAGCAACCTAAGATAATCGAGCGCTATCAGCAAGAGGTTGATCACATCAACTTAAGTTTAGGAAAACATCAACAAGTGAAAAAATTTGAACTGACTTGTGCCGATTGGACTCCCGAAACAGGCGAACTCTCACCTACACTGAAGGTGAAGCGCAAATTTCTCAAAGAAAAATACCGCATTAAACTAGATCGTCTGTATGGGTATACCGAAGAGTCGGGCTTAGTGGGTTTACCTGATGATCCTGCCCCGGTGGAAGATCCAGTTGAATAAGTCGGGCTGTCACTAAATTTAGTTTAATTCTAAGGGACATAATTTGTAATCTTGCACCGTAATTTTTTAAACCAACTAACGCGACACCTACTATGATAAAGCAACTGGTTTTTTTAATCGTCTTATTAATCACAATTGGCGTGTTTGCCTATTCGATGATGCGGTATTTTCGCTTCTTCAAATTCACCAAAAGAAAACCCCTCGGTGATATTGGAAAACGTTTATGGATTACCACCAAAGTAGCTCTTTTCCAGGAAAAAATCCTTCGCCGTCCGGTCATCGGACTCATGCATGCCTTGGTATGGTGGGGTTTTATCCTCATCCTGTTTGGCAGCATCGAAATGGTAATCGATGGCTTGTTTGGCACCGAAAAAGTATTTGCTTTTATGGGCCCTGTTTACAGTTTCCTGATGGCCTCAGGAGATGTGTTTGGGTTGATTATTGCCATCGCCATTCTGGCCTTTTTATTCCGCAGGTTGTTTATGCACATCAAGCGGTTTTATGGCCCCGAAATGAAACCCGTTTCCAAAGCTGATGCAAACCTGGCACTCACTATCATATTGGTGTTGATGATCAGTTTATTGGGAATGAATACTTTTTATGTGGCATTTACCCATGGTATCGGTGAACATGTAATCGGGATTTACCCGGTTAGCGCATGGATTGCCGGATTTGTAGGATTTTTAACCCCGGAACAGGCTTGGATGTGGTTTCAAATCAATTGGTGGATTCATATTGTATTGATCTTTGTTTTTGCCAACATACTTCCCTATTCTAAACACTTTCATGTATTTATGTCGGTTCCCAGTGTTTTTGTTAGCAAACTAAAACCGCTGGGATATGTCGACAACATGGAGAACATTACCAAAGAAGTCAAACTCATGCTCGACCCCAATGCAGCTTTTGCGGAAGCGCCCGAAGAAGAAGGTGAGCCAGAACGATTTGGTGCCAAGGATGTTACCGATCTCAACTGGGTAAATTACCTCAACTCATTGTCGTGTACCGAATGTGGCAGATGTACCTCGGTTTGTCCGGCCAACATTACCGGTAAATTGTTGTCGCCCCGTAAAATCATGATGGACACCCGCGCCCGCATGAAAGAATTAGGCCCCGAGCTGTTGAAAAATGGAGCCGAATTCGATGATGGTAAATCTTTGTTATCCACTTATATTTCTGAAGAAGAACTCTGGGCTTGTACCCTTTGTAATGCCTGCGCCCAGGAATGCCCTGTGAACATCAATCAACCTGCTATCATCCTCGACATGCGTCGTTATTTGGTGATGGAAGAGTCAAAAGCTCCTTCAGGCTTGAATAGTGTATTCGCCAACATTGAAAACAATGGCGCTCCCTGGCAGTTTTCACCTGAAGACCGCATGAATTGGGCCGAAGGTTTAGAAGTTCCTCTCATGGCTGACATTACCGATAAACCTGAATTTTTGCTGTGGGTAGGATCAGCAGGAGCCTTCGACGATCGATACAAGAAAGTAATGCGCTCCTTCGTCAACATCCTCAACCACCTGAAAGTGAATTATGCGGTGTTGGGCACCGATGAATCAGATAGTGGTGATGTGGCACGTCGTGCAGGAAACGAAATGCTATTCCAAATGCAGGCACTTACCAACATCGAAGTACTGAATGGCTACGAAGTAACCAAAATTGTGACCTGTGATCCACATGATTTCAATACGTTAAAAAACGAATATCTCGATTTAGGCGGGAACTATGAGGTAATTCATCACTCACAATACTTGCAAGAGCTTATCGCTGCTGGTAAAATCAATCCCAATCAAGGTGAATTATCAGGCAAAAAAATCACCTACCACGATCCTTGCTACTTGGGACGTGCCAATGGCGAATACGATGCCCCACGTTCAGTACTAAATGCCATTCCTTCCACAAAAACAGAAATGAAACGCAACAAGAGCTTTGGTTTGTGTTGTGGCGCCGGTGGAGGACAAATGTTTAAGGAAGCCGAAAAAGGCGACAAGGAAGTATTTATCGAACGTACCGAAGAAGCTTTGGCTACAGGTTGCGATATCATAGCTACCGCTTGCCCATTTTGTATGACCATGATGACCGACGGGATCAAATACAAGAACAAAGAAGAATCTGTAAAGAATTACGACATCGCCGAGTTGGTGAGTATGGGTATGGGATTAAGGTAAGGACACAACTAAAAAACCTTACAGGTTTTTTAGTCAATAAAAGTTTCTTTCATTACTGATTTTACTTCTTTTACTTTGGGTTTTGAAAGTGTTCCTAAAATTCTGACAATACGTTGTTTATCAATGGTTCGGATTTGATCAATTACAATCCAACCAATTTTCTTGTCGTGCTTCACTTCGATTCTGGTTGGATATTTTCTTGAAGTCGTTGTCATGGGGGCTACAACAATAGTCTGTAGGTGCCTGTTCATTTCATTTGGCGAAATAATAACACAAGGTCTGGTCTTTTTTATTTCGCTACCAATTATGGGATCCAGATTCATCAGGACAATTTGATATTGGCTTAGTTCCATTCCTCCAGATTTTCATTTTCAAAAACATCGTCGAATAATAGTTGGTCGTCACCATTCTCGTTCATTTCTTTGAATGCCTTTTCCCACCCCTTTCTTGGCGATGAGATCGGTTTTATTATAATCTGCCCTTTTTCAAGAATGAGCTCAACTTTGTCTTTGATATTGTATTTCTCAATCAATGTCTTACTGAGTCTGACCCCCTTTGAGTTCCCTATTTGAATGACCGATATTTCCATGATGCTTTGCATAAATGTAATTACAAAGGCATTACAATTATTTAGAAATACAAGTTCTCTTCGACTTGAATTTAATGTGAGAATTTCGGGTTTTAAAATGATGGGATACACCAGCGAATTGCTATCGCTTTACAGCTATTTACTCTTCTTCAAAAAAGTCATTATCAAGCTCTTTCACTTCATAAATTGTTTTTACTTGAACGCCAACATTGTATTGGTGCATCAGATCAACTAATTTAGCTCCATCAATCAAAATAATTGAATGATGAGCTTCTCTAGCTTTTTTAATAGCAGGATCATCAAAAGTTGATGTTGTTATAAAAACACCTTTACTTGTATCACCACTCATGGCCCCAATGAAATTTCTTATGTCTTTTTCACGTACTTTATTCTCATTGTATCGCTTTGCTTGAGTATAAATTTTTTCAAGACCCAATTTGTCTTCATTTATGATGCCATCAATTCCACCATCACCTGATTTCGAAGTTTCTACAAAATCACCATAACCCATTTTTTTAAGAAGAATAAGGATAACTTTCTCAAAATAATAGGGGTCTATTTCTTTAAGTTTTTCTAATAGTTCGGTTTTTACTTGTTTTTCAATAGTTGAAAAGCCAGAATCAATTAAGTCCTGTGGCGAGGCATTCTCAACTTTAATCTGATCTACACCTACATCATTTTCTTTCTCGGTTTTTACTGATTCTCTATGAGAGATAAAATCCTGATCATTTTGAAGCTCATGTAATGGCAAAGATCCCCTTTTTAACGCTCGTTTTCCTTTTTCTGTAATTTGCACCATTCCTCTTTTTGGGTAAGAAACAAACTTAGCCATTTTGAGATATGATTTACCCCAAAGTATCCTGTCAATTAACACATTAGCACCAGAGCTGGTTTTTTGTTTAAGCAATTCACTAGGCAAATCAGAATAATAATTATCCCGCACATAAACTGCTAATTCGCGACTTTTAAAAGACTCAGCAGAATTCAAAGTTTCTAAAATTGGCAAGAAGGTTTCATGATATTTTGGCAGTTCCATATTTCTCTGTTTTAATATTGCACAATTGTAAATATCCACAACTCCCCCATCCCAATGCTGACACATATGACGCTGTTTTTCCTTCACACAAATAGAACTTGGTCAAATTTACATGCATGTTAAAGGACTATAATCGGATAGCGGGAACTCGCCATTATTCATTTGGTTACACATGGGTTTATTGTTGGCATAAAAGTATGATTTTTTTATAACAAGGCAGCCTGGTTTTATTGCGAATTGTTCATTAAAAAGTATTAATATTGTACTGACCAATTAAAAATTCTAAGTATGAAAAATACACTATTTCTTTTTATTGCTTTGGCTGTTGTAACTTTTAGTTCATGCAGTAGCTCCAGCAGCGATGACCCAACGCCAACTCCTGAAAATTACACCATCGTTTACAAAGTGGTGTCAACCGGTACTGTAGACATGGATACCATTATGTACATGGATGCTGAAGGAGTAGAAAAATACGTGTTAGGGGAAGATCATTTGGATATTTCCTTTGAGAGTTCTTCCACTAACTACCATGCCAAATTTTATATGCGTGGCGAAATAGGTGATCTCGGGAGTTGTACTTATACCGTTGCCGCAATGGATACCGACAGCAGTTTGATTAACTACTATGATGGTAGTTATAGTGGTACGGGAACTTTTTTTAAAAAGACTGTTGAATTTTCCAATAACAGCAATTAGTGCTGTTAATCAGATGAATTAGAACGGCCACTTAAAAAGTGGCTGTTTTTTTATATTGAATTTCTTTGCATCTTAGCGTCATGAACACATCCGGCATTATTTCAGGATTGTTGCTGCATTTGCATCCCAAAAGCATAAACCGCCAAACGCTCAAGTTTACGCGTACTTTTGGGCTGGGGGGGATTAACTTATTGCTGTTTTTAGTTTTGGCATTTACCGGTTTGCTGTTGCGATTTGCTTATGTACCCAC